>JBDTWZ010000118.1:0-9529 GCA_040006435.1 Acidobacteriota bacterium | reverse complement strand
GTCAACTAATTATATTCTTTTCGACGCAAAACCCGCCACCAATATTTTTAGCCCCATTTGACCTCGAAAACGTTTACCGGCTGGACGCGGTTCTTGACGGTCAATGGCTCACGCGGATTGGCAGGTATTAGATTCCCTCCGGCCGCAGCAGTTGCCTCGCTCATAAGGATCTGCCCACCTTCTGCGTTCGATTCGAGCCGCGACGCGAGGTTGACGGTGTCGCCGATCGCCGTATATTCGGAACGCTTGTCGGAACCGATATACCCGACCGTCGCCTCACCGGTGTGTAACCCGATCCCGATCGAGATCTGTCGGTAGCCGGCCTCTTTGAGGTCATCATTCAAACTCACGAGCCGCTTCTGCATCGCGATCGCCGCCTTCACCGCGTTCATCGCATCCGTCGGCGATGCACTCGGCGCACCGAACAAGGCCATCAGCCCATCGCCGATATATTTATCGAGCGTTCCTCCGTGATCGAAAATAATTTCCGTCATCGCAGAAAAATATCGGTTCAATAAACCAACAACCCGCTCGGGCTTTTCATGCTCGGAGAACGTCGTGAAACCACGGATGTCGGCAAAGAGTACGGTTATCGTTTGATTGACGCCGCCGAGCCGGAACGAATTTGGATTATCGAGGATCTGCTTTACGACATACTCGGGCATGAAGCGGCTGTAGTTCGCACGCGCAACCTCTTCGCGTGCCAGCCGTTTGTGTGCCTTAACTGTTTCTACTGTGACCGCCGTTTGGGCCGCAACAGCGCTGATCAGTTGTAGATGGTCGGCCGAGAACGCCGCGAACGGATCGAGGCGGTCGGCGTAGAGGACGCCATGAACGTTCGACTCGGTGATAAGCGGCGCGCAGATGGTCGATCTGACACCCTGCGAGACGATCGAATCGGCGCCCGAAAATTGAGCGTCGGTTTTTGCGTCCTGCGAAAGGAGCGCGACTTTTTCGCGCATTACCTTTTGCGTGATGGTCCGGCTGATCGTCAGCTTTTCAGTTAATTTATCGAGCTTTTCGTCGCGTGTCTTTACACCGACCGGAACGAGGTTGTTCGGAAGGATCTTTCCGTCGTGTGTTTCATCCGCGATCAATGCGACCACCCGGTCAGCCGGTGTGCCGCGAAAGATAAGGTCGGTGGCGCGTTCAAAGATCTCTTTCAAATCGAATACGGTTCCAAGCGACTTGCTCATCTCGTAAAGCAACTCGAGGATCTCCGCCTTTCGCCGCAGGTCTTTGATCTCCTCGGGCGTCGCGATGGCGGTTTCCATCGAGAGATGAGATTGCCGTCCGATTATTTCGTTAGCCGAGATCTCAACTTGTGTGTGCCCGAGCGGCTTGTCATCGAAATCGACGACCTTCGGCTGCTGGACAACTGTCGGAGCTTGTCGCTCGTCGGGAAGCAGCGTGTCAGGCAAGTGCGGTAACGCAGCCTCGTCCATCGCACCCCCAATTTCGTCGAAATACTCAAGGCGGCTTTCGCCGATGACGATGATGTCGCCGGAGACAAGATTTTTTTCGAGCGTGGGTGAGCCGTTGACGAAGACGTGATTTATACTTCGCGTGAGTGATCCATTCTCAAAATATCCGTCGACGATCCGAAAGCCTTGTGCGTCGCCGGCGATCTGTGCGTGTTTACGAGACGCGCGGCGGTCGTTCAAAACTATGTCGTTATCCTTGGCGCGCCCGATCGAATAAACCTTTCCGGGTTCGAGATCGAATTGCCACACGCGGCCGTTCGGTTCGGTAATTTTGATGGTTCCGCTCACGATGTGCGTTAATTGTAATTCGGATACGGTGTAGTCCCAAGTCCCAAGTCCCAAGTCCCAAGCTCACGAGTTCGGAGACAAGGGAAAAAATCGAGCAGTAGCCAGAAACACGGACTCTTGAGACACTGGGACTAGAGACTTGGGACTTAGCAGTGATCTACCTCGATAATAATGCCACAACTCCGCTCTCGCCGAACGTTCACGAGGCGATGCTTCCGTTTCTCGGCGCCTCGTTCGGCAATCCGTCGTCGGCGCATGCAGCCGGACGTGAGGCCCGCAAATTCGTTGAGAAAGCGCGAGTGTCGGTCGCCGGTTTACTCGGCGCAGATCCGGGGGAGATCGTGTTTACGTCAGGCGGTACCGAGAGTGACAACCTGTCGATCACAGGCGCGCTGGCCGCACGCCCGGGTAAGAAACACATAGTTACGACCCGTGTCGAACACGAGGCGGTGCGGAAGTTGTGCGAGAAACTTGAGCTGGAGGGCCGGGAAGTTTCGTGGCTCGATGTGGATGACAATGGCGAACTCGATCTCGAACAGCTTCGGCAGGCAGTGCGAAGCGACACGGCCATAGTGTCGGTGATGCTCGCGAATAATGAGACGGGGATACTGTTTCCTGTCGATAAGGTCGCAGAGATCGTTAAGGAAC
Source organism: Acidobacteriota bacterium (assembly GCA_040006435.1). Taxonomy (GTDB): domain Bacteria; phylum Acidobacteriota; class Blastocatellia; order Pyrinomonadales; family Pyrinomonadaceae; genus OLB17. Next base: position 7,109 of record JBDTWZ010000118.1, on the reverse strand, counting down.
GTTCGGACGCGTTAGTCCACGTTGACGGCGTAAATGCTGTTGGGAAGATTCCGATAGACCTGAGTACGGGTTTGATCGATCTTTTTTCCGTCTCGGCGCACAAGTTTCACGGTCCGAAAGGGATCGGCGCGCTATACGTTAGGGATGGCGTTGACCTGAGTCCCATGTCGATTGGCGGCGGGCAGGAGTCTGATCGGCGCGCCGGTACTGAAGCCGTCCATCAAATTGTCGGAATGGGTGCCGCGGCGGAGTTTGTCCGCGATATGTCGGAAATGGAAAATGTGCGGCGGTTGCGCGACAAACTCGAGCAGAGCATTTTACAACACATTCCGATAGCGGCTTTGAACGGCACGGGCGATGTCAGCCGTCGATTGCCTAATACTTCGAACATTTCATTCGAAGGTCTCAACGGCGAGGCCATACTTGCCGAGCTTGATGATGCCGGCATCTGCGTCTCGACCGGCTCGGCGTGCAACGCGGCGGGTCACAGGACCTCGGCAGTGCTCGAGGCGATGAACGTTCCGTATACGAGGGCTATGGGGGCCGTCCGGTTCTCGCTTTCGAGGTTCAACAGCGAAGCCGAGATCGTCGAAGTTCTGGATGTGCTCGCGGCGATCGTGACCCGGCTCTCACAACTTGCCGGACGCGCGTGAGGCGGATCTCGGAACCTTTGGCGCAAACCGATCGCGACGTAAATGCATCTTACAGGCGTTCTAATACATGATTCGAGGATCCAAGAAAATGAAACTCCTGACATTTGCGTTTGCCGTTATTCAGATTCTGACCTTTTCGCTCGCTTCCGCCGCGCAGGATAAAGACAAGCTGGCCCGGCTGCCGGCCGACGCGACGCTTGCGGACAGTCAGGCATGGATCATCAAGAATCTGCCGAAGAACTTCGGCTATTCGCTGGTCGATGACACTGTCAAGATCTCCAGCCTCAAATTCGACGGCTGTACTCTTAGCTACCGTGTCTTTCAGCGTTACACCGACCAGAAGGCCGCGCTTGGCGACCGTCCGGGGCTTGGCGTGACCGGGGCTACGACGGCGATCGATCTCGCGTACAGTGTTTATGAAGATGTCTGGATCGAGCTCGCCGACATTGACCCTTCCCGCGTCGCACTCGGCCCCCTGCCGCAATCGAAGATGCAGGTCATTGTTCTCGATACCGAGCAGAATCGCGATACGATAAAATTCGATCGGAAAGGCTCGAAGATACGATACAACGAGACCGGTATGCGCAACACAACGTCACTGCCGGTGAAGGAAAGCGCAGGCGAATCACTTGGCCTCGGACTTCGACACACGATCCAGTTGTGCCGGGCTCAAAAGAGTACCCAAAAGATTAATTGATTGATCGAGACCTGGTCTATGCGGCTCTTTCGATTCCGTACCGCGCTATTTTGAGGTAGAGGCCTCGACGGGTGAGCCCAAGCTCGTTTGCGACTCGGGATATATTCCAACTGTGTCTCGCCAGCGCGACCCTGATCATCTGCATCTCAAGCTCGGTTACGGCTTCTTCGAGAGTGCCGCCCTCGGGAATATTCTTGAACGGCGAGATATGGGTGTCATAAGTCGCGATCGGTTTCGCACCCGCATCGGCAAGAGGTGTCAATGGTTTTGCGCTTCTCTTTAGTTCCGGTGACAAATGGTCCGGCGTTACGACCTCGTTATCGACCGCCCGGGCGATGACGCGCTGTACCTCGTTGCAAAGCTGGCGCACATTTCCTTCCCAATTGCATACCATCAAGAGATCGATCGTCTGCGGAGTAAACGTTATGTCGTGTTTTCCGAACCTGGACGAATAATGGTTGATGTAGTAATTCACGATCGGCGGGATCTCCGAACGACGTTCGCGAAGCGGCGGCACGCGGAGGCGAATGACGTTTAGCCGGTAGTAGAGGTCCTCGCGAAAACTTCCATCGGCGACCTTTGCTTCGAGCGGCATGTTCGTCGCGGCGATGATGCGTACGTCGACCTTGATCGGAGTCTTCTCACCGATCGGCTGCACCTCGCCCTCCTGGAGAAATCGCAAAAGTTTTGGCTGAACGTCGATCGGCAGGTCACCAATTTCATCAAGAAACAGCGTTCCGCCGTCCGCCGCGCGGATCATACCGGGCGAATCGGTCACCGCGCCGGTAAAAGCACCACGGCGATAACCGAAAAGATGGCCTTCGGCGAGCTCCATTGGCACCGCCGTACAATTGAACGGTACAAAAACCTTGTCCTTTCGATTGGACAGCGTGTGGATCGCACGCGATACCAGTTCTTTGCCGGTCCCGGATTCGCCGGTTACGAGGACGGTGACGTCGGATGAGCGAATCTTATAGACCTCTTCGACTAGCGAAGTCATCGCCGGCGATGAATGAATAAATCCCGGCATCAGGCTGCTCGAGGTATAGGGGCTCGATTCCTGCTCGACCGGCGTTCGTTTGTCCCTCTCTCGCAGCGCGATCACGTCGAGACCCAACTCGACGACCGGAAGTAACGGATTGAGCGGACTGCCGTCATTCAGATAGGCGCTCGCTTGAGGATGTATAAGCAGGAAGGCCGGTTTGGCATTCACGGTTTTCAGAGGAAACACGGCGATATTTCTGTTCCTCGCAAAGATCTTCTCGGCCCGTTTTGGCAACGCATCTTCGAGTTTCCCGACAATCTCCGTACTTTCCGTCGGGGAATAGCCGTGAGTTATGAAAGGTCGAAGCTTTTTGTCGTTATTCGTTTCGGCAATAATTATCTTCTTCGCGCGGCTCTCCTGTTGAAGCACGGCGACCAACTCCCGGAACAGCAGCTCACGCGACGCTGTCGCCTCGGCAAGGCGAACCATCAGCAGCTGTGAAGCGGCAGAATTCGGATGAGCGGCGGTCCTAATTTCACCGCTTACGAAATTCTGAAACTCTTCAAGCTTCTTATCGGCTCTCTCGGCTAGTGACCGGACTCCGAGCTTGCGAAAAGTATCACTCGCTTTCGCGAGGTGCTCTTTCGCCCGGCCCGCGTTCTCAACACCTGCATTCTCGCCGATCAGCAGACTGACGAGCCCGGCGTGGTAAATGTCTTCGGCTGCCTCGAAAATCGTCAGGCTGCGATTGAAGTGATGAACGGCGACCTCGGTGTTGTTGTTCTCGAGTTCTGCGAGTCCGCGAATTCTTTGAATGTTTCCGAGCACAAAGAAGTCGGAGCTCGGATCGTTCTCTTCGATCGCACGCAGAGCCATCGCACACTCACCAATATCGTGGCCATGAAGATAGCTTTCCGCCAGCACGAGGCCGGCCATGTTCGCATAGTGTTTATCGCCAATCTGTGCGGACAGCTCGATCGTTTCCCGCGCTTTCGCGATCGCTTTATCGACCGCGCCCTGCGCCAGATAGCAACGCGCAAGGTTTCGCATTGCCTGTGCGGCGTACCATTCGCGATTGCGCTGGCGGGCCAGCGTTACCGCCTGCTCGAGATAGTCCTCGGCATCGCCGAGATCCCCCCGCAATATTTTCAGTTCGCCCAACGAATCGAGAATGCCGGCGATATGCACGTGATTCGTGTCGATCGCCAGATCCAGTGCACGCTTAATTATTTCCTCGGCGCGATCCCATTCGCCGATCAACGTCAAATTTATTCCGAGATTGTTGTAGGCGATGATCGAGTTAAGGACGTGCTCGGTTTTTTCGAAGAATCCGATGGACTTTTCGAGACACGATATCCCGTCCTGCGGGCGTCGCAGAAACCAGTACGCCCCGGATAGATCGGTATAAAGTTTTCCCAGCATGAACGGAGCTGAGCGGTCGCCGATTATCTGTATTCCGAGATCGAAATACTCCAACGACTTTTCACTGTTCCCTTCCTGGTGATAGCTGAGGGCGATCTCACGGTAGGCCTCGGACATGCCCAGCCAATCGCCATTCTGCCGGAAGTAGGCGAGTGCTTTTTTCGCGTAATCGCGGCAGATCGCACACTCGTTAAGCTTTCGGTAAACTCGCGCCAGGCCGCTGTCGATCGGACCCAACAGATGGTTCAGCTCATTTTCCTTTGCAACTTCGAGAGTTTCTTTGAGGAGTGTTACCGCCTTAGGATGATCGCCAAGGTTGTTGTAGGCAACGGCGAGCTGTGTCGTCACCCTGACCTCGGTCTCCTTTGAGATCAGCGCCCTCATGTCCTCGTCTTCGTACGGCCGAACTGCGTCGAGCGATTCCTTATACCTTCCAACCGTTTCCAGCGTGAAAGCCAGAAGGCGTTTCAGATTGGCGAGATTTTCCGCAGTATGATTGTAGTTCTGGATAGTTTCGGAAAGCAGCTTCTCGGCCTCGCTGGACCGTCCGTCACGAAGATTTTGTCCTACGCTCGAAAAGATTCCGTCCAGTTCCTCGGGAGAGATCTGTCGTTCGCGCCCCGAGCGCACGCCTTTGAGCGAACCGGAAACAGATTCGCTTTCAGACACACGATTGGCCGATCGGGAAAAGTTGCTCATTTGTCGAATAGCCCTGAAATACGTCGAAAAAAGACGTCGTTTCAGCAATAACTTGACGAGATGGTTATTTAGTAAACAGCGCACTCGAAATCTAACAAAAAAAATAGGTAGTGTCTATATTTTTTGGCGACGGCCTATGGCAAAATCTGAGGAATGGCTGATTTCCCCGAATTCGACACGGACGTACTGACCGAGTCCGAAACCAAGCTCGAAAAACCAAAATTATTCAAGGTCCTTCTGCATAACGACGATTTCACGACTATGGAGTTCGTCGTATTCGTCCTTGAATACGTCTTTAATCGAACTGCGCCTGAGGCGTTTTCGATAATGTTAAAGGTTCATAACGAAGGCCTCGGCATCGCGGGCGTCTACCCGTACGAGGTCGCGAGCATGAAAGGCGACAAGGCGATGAACCTCGCCCGGGCGAGGGAGTATCCGTTGTTGTGTACGGTAGAGGAGGATTAGATGAAACACTTAGTAACTGGGATTTTGGCGGTCTTACTATTTTCATCGTGTTCGGGACCTTTCGGCCCGAGCCGCGAACGGGCGATCGAGAATGCGATCGCTCAAGTAAAAGAAACGATGAGTGTCGCGGTACCGGACTTGCAGCAGCCGGAGCCTTACAAGTATGAAGGTGGCGGTGATTGCGCCCTCGTGCCGGGTCTGTCGTCGTCAAAGGAAATGCTGCGATATCAGGTAGAGATAGCGTTGCCGGCCGGCGATGATGGGCTCGAGCGTCAAGCCAGGACCATGCAACACTGGGTTGATAAAGGCGGCACGATCAGAACACTGCCGTATCCCAATGGACCAGCAAGCGAAGTTGACTACAAAGGCGGTTCGATAATGGCATTTGCGATGCAGCGCGGCCGCACGAAAGAGTCGACCGGTCCGACCGAGTTCCTGATCGTCGCCAGTACACCTTGCGTCCCGAAGATAGACTGAGAACGGGTCTAGCTCCGCGCAGAACAATGGTCGAACTAACGCCGCAACTGCGATTTAGCTGACGCAGATGTTAACATTGGGTTTTTTATGGACGAAGTATTCGATCTCAAGAAGACTGTGAATTTGCCGAAAACCGCTTTCCCCCAGAAGGCGAATCTCGGACAGAGCGAGCCCGCGCGCCTCAAGAAGTGGGAGGAAATGAGCCTCTACGAAGAGCTAAGGAAAGCACGCGAGGGACGTGAAAAGTTCATCCTCCATGATGGGCCGCCGTATGCGAACGCCGACATTAACATCGGAACCGCGCTCAACAAGATCCTCAAAGACTTTGTCGTGAAATCTCGTTCGATGATGGGCCTCGATGCGCCTTTCGTGCCGGGTTACGACTGTCACGGGTTGCCGATCGAGACTCTGGTTGAGAAAAAGCTCGCCGAGAAAGGAAAAAATAAGAACGATCTGCCGGTCGCAACCTTCCGCCGTATCTGCCGCGAACACGCTGCGACGGCGATGAACAGCCAGACGCGCGATTTTCAACGGCTTGGAATACTTGGCGAATGGGAAACACCGTATCTCACGATGTCGCCGGAGTATGAATCGTCGACCGCCCGTCTTTTCGGAAAGTTTCTCGAGCGCGGATACGTCTACAAAGGCCTGCGGCCCGTCTACTGGTGTATCCATGATCAGACCGCGCTCGCCGAAGCCGAGGTCGAATACAAGGAACACACGTCGCCGTCGGTATACGTAAAGTTTCCGCTCAAATCCGATCCCGGCCATATCGACGAAGCGTTGGTAGGCAAAAATGTATTTCTTGTGATCTGGACGACTACTCCGTGGACGCTTCCGGCGAACATGGGAATCGCGGTGCATCCGGAGTTCGATTATTCCGCCATTGAGGTTTCAGACGCCGAAGTTTTTATAGTCGCCGCCGAGCTTGCAAAGGCGTTTACGGAAACTGCTGGCTTCGCCGAATACGAAGAGATCGCGCGATTTAAAGGTGCGAAACTCGACCGGCTCGAAGCAAAACACGCGTGGCTCGATCGAACATCTCTGATCATGAACGGCGAGCACGTAACGCTTGGCGAAGCAGACGCCGAAGTCGAGCTCGATGTGCGTTTCGAGAACAAGGCGGCGGGAAAATCCGGTACCGGCTGTGTTCACACCGCCCCCGGCCACGGTGCCGACGACTTTCACATCGGCAAAAAATACGGGCTCGATATCTACAATCCGGTTGACTCGGCAGGGAATTTTATTGACGAGGTAGAGCACTTTGGAGGCATGAATATCTTTGATGCGAATCCGAAGATAGTCGAGTTTCTTCGCGATAACGGAATGCTGCTCTTTTCGGAAAAATATCAGCATCGCTATCCGCATTGCTGGCGGTGCAAGAATCCGGTTGTGTTCCGGGCGACGCCGCAGTGGTTTATCTCGATGGACGACCTTTTTTCGATTGCGGATTGCGGATTGCGGAATGCGGATTTCGACCCGGAACAAGTCGACGTTAACAACGAAATCCAAAATCTAAAATCCAAAATCCGAAATACGACACCGCTCCGCGCCCAGGCCCTCCAAGAGATACCCCGCGTCAAGTGGCATCCGGCGTGGGGCGAGGGCCGCATGACGAACATGTTTAAAGGCCGCCCCGACTGGTGCGTATCGCGACAGCGATCATGGGGCGTTCCGATCCCGGTGTTCTACTGTCAGGCGTGTGACGAAG
>JBDTWZ010000117.1:0-9534 GCA_040006435.1 Acidobacteriota bacterium | reverse complement strand
TAGCCTTCGACGATCTGCTTCGGCACGTTCGGTTCGACCGGTTGCATGTACGGCGGCAGGAAAAGCCGCGATCCGTTCTGGCCCTGCTGGTGGATGTCGTGGACGATCTGCGGGTGCCACACGTTGTGAATTTTATCGACCGTGAGCTGCGTCTCGACCTGCGTGAACGCGTACCAGTCGCGATTGTTATCGTGGCCGACGTACTTGTGATAAAGCTCGGGCGGGTCGGTGCCTTCGAACGGCGTGCCGAGCGTTTTGTCGTACCAATTTTTGACTATGTCCACGCCATCGGGATTCAAGCTTGGCACGAGGAGAATGATCGTGTTGTCGAGGATCTTCTTGATCTCCGGTTCGTCGCTGCTCGCCAATCTGTGCGCGATGAGCATGCTCGATAGTGTCGAGCCGACCTCGGTCGAGTGAATGCCGCAGGTGATTAGGACGATCGTTTTACCGTGCGCGATAAGCGTCCTTGCTTGCGCGTCCCTTGATTTGAACTTGCGCGGGTCTGCCAGAGTGGCATTTATCTGTTTGTACTTTTCGAGGTTCTTGAGATTTTCCGGACTCGAGATCGTCGCATATACGAAAGGAGCTCCCATCGTCGTCTTGCCGATCTCTTCGAACATTACGCGGTCGCTCGCCGCATCGAGCTTTTTGAAGTAATCGACGATGCTCGCCCAGCTCGCGAGTTTACGATCGTCGCCGGGTGTGAAACCGAGGGTGTCCTTAGGAGCGGGGATCTGGGCGAAAGTGGCTGTAGTGAAAAAGAGAAGAAGAAAGAGGGAGAACCACCCCGTCAGCCAAAGCGGCTGCCGCCCCTCCTTGGTAAGGAGGGGAGTTTTTGACCCGCAGAGACGAAGAGACGCAGAGAGGAATTTCATTATGGAATTGCTCCGGAAGAGTTTTTATAAGTCTAGATGATATTACCCCTCTTGAAAACACTAAGAGCGGGGGCAAGCCCGCCTTCCGGACCTGCGAACGTGGCGACCTTGAGCTGGACAACAGACATGTTGACGGAAATGGGCTTAAGTTGATTGCATTCGCAGGTCCGGAAGGCGGGCTTGCCCCCGCTTACTTCTTTGCCTTTTCTGTTAATGCAATGTAAATTGCAATGCAGAACTTTCCCGAACGAACTGCATAGTAAGGACATACGCCGCAACCCGCTCGAATGCGGTGAGAGCACGAGACAAAATCAGGAGGCCTTTTTTGGATGAAAAATCCTTTTCTCGAGAATTTTAAGCCTTACATTCCGGATGGAGCGAAACTGCGCGAGCTGACGCCTTTACCGCTTATCGTCGGTACGCTTCTTGGCATAGTCTTCGGCGCTTCGTCGCTGTATCTTGTGCTAAAGGTCGGCCTTACTGTTTCGGCGTCGATACCGGTCGCGGTCATATCGATCACACTATTCCGAATCCTCTCGAAGATAGGAGCTCGCGACGCGACAATACTCGAGCACAACATTGTGCAGACGACTGGTTCGGCCGGCGAATCCATCGCGTTCGGTGTCGGCGTAACAATGCCGGCGATTCTCATTCTCGGATTCGATCTCGAGGTTTGGCGTGTAACACTTGTTGCGGTGCTCGGCGGGCTGCTCGGCATTCTGATGATGATCCCGCTCCGGCGAGCGCTGATCCACGACCAGCACGGAATTCTAAAATACCCCGAGGGCACCGCCTGCGCACAGGTGCTAATGGCTGGTGCGTCCCAGGAATCGCGTGAGGCATCGCACTCCGGCGACTCGGCAGAGGCGGGCGATTCAGCGACGCGCGGCGGCAAGATCATTTCGATCGGCTTCGCCATGGGATTCGTTTTCAACTCGCTGATGCTCGTGCTGAAGGCGTGGAAGGAAACGCCCATAAAAGTTTTCGGACGACCGTTCGAGGGCGGCTCGATCTCAAACGAGAACAACCCGGCACTGCTCGGCGTGGGCTATATCATCGGACCGCGGATAGCGGGCATTATGTTCGCCGGCGGTGCTCTCGCATATCTGGTTCTTATCCCGCTCATCAAATTTTTCGGTTCCGGACTTGCCGAGGCGATCGCACCCGGTACGGTACCGATCTCTGAGATGGGCATCCAGGGCAAAAACAGCGTCCAGGCCGATTACATTCTTTACATCGGAGCCGGAGCCGTCGCAGCAGGCGGCGTAATCAGTTTGTTCCGATCACTGCCCGTGATCTGGCACGGGATGAAGGGCGGTCTCGCCGACCTGCGGAGCGGCCGCGACGTGAAAAAAAGTGAAGCGCTCCCGCGGACCGACCAGGACCTCTCGATCAAGTTCGTCATCGCCGGCATCCTGGCTCTCATCACTGTGATCACGTTCGTACCGGCTCTGAAGATGAATGTCCTCGGTGCGATCCTTATCATCGTCTTCGGATTCCTATTCGTGACGGTATCTTCGCGGCTGACGGGTGAGATCGGTTCATCCTCCAACCCCATCTCGGGTATGACGGTCGCCACTCTCTTATTTACATGCTTGGTGTTTCTGCTTGTCGGTTGGACGGCTCCTGATCCGTATTTCGTGACCGCACTTTCGATCGGCGGTATCGTTTGTATCGCCGCGTCGAACGGCGGAACTACATCGCAGGATCTGAAGACAGGATTCTGGGTCGGCGGCACGCCGAAGAAACAACAGATTGCGATCCTTGTCGGTGCGCTCGCTTCGGCGCTTGTCCTGGGCCCGATCCTCCTCGCGCTTAACGATAGCGGGACGGTCTATGCCGGTCCGACGACATTCTCACGAGTCAAGGACAAAGAAGTAAAGATCGACACGACCGGCTTACCGGCATATTCGGGCGAGTTCCAGCCGCCCGTCACCGGCAACTATACGATCTTCGAGAACCGTGTGCCCGAAGGTCAAAAGGTACCCCAGAACAAAGATCTGCCGGCGGGCAAGTTTCTCGTTAACTCCGAGGGCCGTGTTGTATACAAAATGCAGGAAAACTTCCCGAATGGCTCGATAGTGCCGGCGGGAACCGAGGTTGGCGAGCCTGAGATGCTAAAGGGTTCGCAGGCGGTCGCCGATCCCGCGACCTATCGAGGCTGGCACAATACGAAAACGCAGGGTGGGGTCCAGCCGGGTAAATATCTAGTTGCACCGAGCGGTGAGATCAAGTATCTCGTCGACCCGGGCGTCAACGGCACGATCCTTGAAAAGCCGGACGGCAGCGAGGTAACGAAGTACTCTGCACCCAAGGCCACACTGATGAGCTATATCATCAAGGGCATTCTCAGCCAGGAACTGCCGTGGGGGCTTGTGATCCTCGGAATGATGATCGCGGTCACCCTTGAGCTGGCGGGAATTCCGTCGCTGGCATTTGCGGTCGGGCTCTACTTGCCGATCGCGATCTCTGCTCCGATCTTTGTCGGTGGCATGGTTCGATGGGGTGTGGATAAGGTACTGTTCCGTCGCTTCCGCGATCACGACATGACCGAAGAAGAGAAGATCGCCGAGACGGACAAGAGTCCGGGCGTCCTTCTTGCGTCCGGTTATATAGCGGGCGGAGCACTTGCCGGAATTCTGGTGGCGTTCTCTGCGGAGTTCCTGAGCGGAACGGTAAGGAGTTTCGAGGAGTGGTCGGAAACAGTCAATCCGTTTTACACCTCGAATCTTCTCGGCATGGTTCCGTTCTTGGTACTCGCCGTCGTGCTGTATCTCGTCGGCCGTGGTTCGATTTTCGGCGGAAACGGGAACAACGTGACTCGACCGGCCGTCAAGACTGAGGTCCGGGAAGGCGATCTGTGATCCGTACCGCGGAGGTAATTTGAACGAAGTCTTAACCCTAGACGCAGTTCTTTTTTGCCGACTTCGCGTTCTTTGCGTGGGAGATTCTCACGCAAAGAACGCGAAGTAAGCCATGGAGGCAGAGGGAAACATTCGTATCTCGCCGAAGTAAGTGTTCCCTGCATTTGTGGGACCGCAAACGGAAAGGCTGAAACAGACAGAAATTCCTTACATTTTTTCGATGGACACGCTATAATTCACCCGGCGTGTCCTTTCTTTGTTGAGCTAGACTCAACGATCACACACTTAACTTACAACAGTTTTCTACCTTCGGAGTTCAATTGATGCGAGCGTCGTTTCTCCAACTCGGGCTTTTAATCTGCTTTGTTTCCCTCTTCTTATCGAACAACGGGTGCTCGGCTGCCGCCTCGAAAACGGTAGACGCCACCGCCAACCCCGCCTCGGGGGAAGCCTCTTCAGCTGCAAAAACCTCGCGCGGCCCGACAATCGAAATCAAACCGAACTCGCCCGCGGATACGGTTCGGGCCTTCTACACACACCTTCGTGAAAAACGATTTCGTCAGGCGATCTTTTTGACAAATCTTCGCCCGGCGGTCGAGGGGCTGACGGACGCCGAGTTAAAGGAATTCCAGGTAGATTTTGAATCAATCGCCAAATACGTACCGCGGGAGATCGAGATCAACGGCGAGATCATTTCCGGGAACAGTGCGACCGTTACTGCGAAGCTGCCGAACGCGGACCTGGACAAGGAAGAGATCCAGGAACTCAGGCTGCGTAAAAAGGGCGACGTTTGGGTCATTTTAACCGTGGACGAATCCGCGGAAAAGAAGATCAGGCAGGAAGGTAAGAATTATTTCCGGGCGTTGCGGATCGAAACCCACCAAGACGACGCACGTGAGATGCTGGACCGGGTCGCGAAAGCGCAAATGGCGTTCGCGGCACTAAACCAAGGCCTGTACGGCGATATGGATGCGTTGATCAACGCGGAATTTTTGCCGCCCGACATTCGAACCAGCGAGTCGACCGGTTACAACTACGCCATCTCGGTCTCGAGCGACCGGAAGGAATACTCGGCTTCAGCCGTCCCTGCCGTTTACGGCAAGACCGGCAGGCTCTCATTCGCGGTCAAACTCGATGAAAACAGCCAGCCGCGCCTAACCAGCCGGGACGAGGGAGCAACGAAAACAAAATGATGGAACACATCCCGAATTGCGCGTTTAATTTTATACGGAACACAGCTTCCGTCTTTGTCTCACCGAACCCATTGGAATCTCCGAATCTAAGGTAAAGGCTACCCTCCGATGTTAAGAGAACTTGTTTCCAGATTCAGCGTTTCATGGACCCAACGACGAGCTTCCCCACGCAATAAATTTGAGCTTCCCGTCAAGGTCTGCTTCGCTCCGGAAAAGAATCCGCACAATGTTACGGCCTCCTGCGAGGACCTGTTTCTCTCGGGTGAGACCGTTGACCTTAGCGAAAGCGGCATCGCATTCGTCGTTTCTTCTATCCGAATAAAGGAAAAATATCTGGTCGGACAAGAACGCATCCTCCACGTCGAGATGGATCTCGCCGGAAAGAAGGTCGAGATGCGAGTGCTTGGCAAACGGTATGAGCGTGTTGGGATCCATGCCTCGACCGAGGCGTACCTGGTAGGTGCGGCGATCACCGAGATGAGCCCTGATGATCAACAGAAATACGATTACTTTTTACGTAACGGCAAGAAGCTTTTGAAGACCTCAGGTGTACCTGCCCTGCAAATGGGCGTGATTGATTAGCGCCAAACGAGCAGAATTGTTTGCCCGCGAATAACGCGAAAGGACGCGAATGGAGATTTCTTCTATTCGCGTCCTTTCGCGTTATTCGCGGGCAATAATCTCCGCTTTCCATTCCTCGCGCGATGTTCTAACTTTGCAGATATGGGAGATGTTGTTCGGATCGGGCTTATAGGCACCGGTTTTGCCCGCAAGGTGCAGATCCCGGCTTTTCAGTTGTGCGAAAACGCGAGGGTCGTTTCCATAGCAAGTGCGAGTATCACCAATGCCAGGGCAACCGCCGAGGAATTTGGCATCGATCACTTCACCGCCGATTGGCGAGAAACCGTTTCACGGGGTGATGTCGATCTCGTCTGCATCACCACTCCGCCGAGGTCCCATCACGAGATGACGATGTTCGCGATCGGGCACGGGAAACACATTCTGTGCGAGAAGCCGATGGCGATGAACGTAAACGAGGCTCGTGAAATGACCGAGGGGGCGAAAAAAGCGGGCGTTCTCGCGCTGATAGATCATGAGCTCAGATTCCAGCCCGGTCGGAGGCGAGCCTACGAAATGCTTCGCGAAGGAGCGATCGGAAAAGTCCGCCACGCGAAATGTTACTTTCAGGCTCCGCATCGCGGTGATCCGACGCTTCCTTGGAATTGGTGGTCGGACGAGAAACAGGGCGGCGGAGCGCTCGGGGCGATCGCTTCGCATGTTATCGATTCGTTTCAGTGGTTCCTCGGTACCAATATTTCGAGCGTTTTCTGCCAACTGCAAGGCCAGATCAAGAATCGTCCGCTCGCGGACGGATCGATGCGCGAAGTGACAAGTGATGACGAATCGCTGATGATCTTGCGTTTTGGCGATACGAACATGACCGACGATGCGACGGGGATCGTGTCGATCTCGATGACCGAATATCCGAAGTATAAGCATCGCGTCGAATTCTACGGTACCGACGGCGCCCTTGCTGTTGAGGCTCGCGGAGAATTATTTATCGCGAAGGCAATTCCCGATACGGAATGGCAGGAAGTTGGCGTCGATTTCGGAGCAGCCATCGCGGGCGTTCCTGACACCGGATTCTCGAGCGGCTTTAACGAATTTGCACCGAAGATAATTGAATCTCTACTTCGTGGCGAAACGTTGGTTGAAAATGCCGCGACATTCGAAGATGGGCTGGCTGTTCAGGTCGTGCTCGACGCAGCACGGGAATCGAATGCGACAAATTGTAGGACGGACTGTTAGTCCGTCCTAATTTTAGTGAATTGCCTCCGTATTGGGCCGGAGGTACGGCAGGGTTATATACCGCTCGCGAATACCAGGAAGCAAAAGAAAGATTGCCCGCGAAACACGCGAAAACACGCGAAGAAATCTCTGCCCGCGAATAACACTAATGTTCGCGAATGAAGAAATGGCCAGCATAATTCGCGAAAATTAGTGTTATTCGCGGGCAGCTCTCTTCGCATCCTACTTCATATACATATCCAGAAAATCGGCGACGAGCGGATAAAGCTCGAGCCGATTTTTTAGTTTTGATATGCCGTGGCCTTCATCGTCGAAGAGCTTGTATTCGACAACAGCTCCACGATCCTTGAGCGCTTTCACGACCTGTTCCGCTTCGGTATACGGAACCCGCGGATCGTTCTTTCCGTGGATCACGAACAGAGGCGTTTTGATCCGGTCGATCTTTCTGATCGGCGAGATCGCACGAAGAAAATCGATGTCGCGGTCGAGCATCCCGTACTCAACCTCGCGCTGTCGACGGCGATAACCCGACGTGTTCTTGAGAAAGGTTTCCCAATTTACGATCCCGACGGTGTTGACGGCGGCCGCCCAAAGTTCGGGATACAACGTGATCGCAGCTAGCGTCATGTAACCGCCGTAGCTCCCGCCCGTGACTGCGATACGTTTCGGATCGGCGCCGCCTTTTGTTTTCAGCCACTCAGCCGCGTAGGCCAGATCCTTTACCGAATTCTCACGATTCTTTACATCATCGAGATGGGTGTACACCTTTCCGTACCCTGTCGAACCGCGTACATTCGGGGCGAGAACGGCATAGCCGCGCGAAAGATAATATTGATAGAGCGGATTAAATCCGGGCCGTTCCTGGCTTTCGGGGCCGCCGTGGACGCTGACGATGACGGGGATGGTTCGTTTCTGGTTCCACGAGATGTTCACCTGTTCACTCGCGATCGGCGTCACGCCGACGCTCCCCCGAGACGGCTTGTAATACCACCCGCGGACGTCAAGCCCATCGAAGCTTTTGAACTTGATAAGCTCGGGTGCGATGAAAGATTCTTGCGCAATACCGGCCCGGTCGCTGTGTGTAACCTGCGTCAGCGCGCGAGTTTTCAGATCATAGAGCCAGATGTCGCCATTGTATTTGGACGAGCTGAATGAGAACGCGAGCTTGGTCTGATCTTTCGACAGCGTCATTCCGCCGACAATGCCGCGTTCGGGAAGAGTATCGATCCGTTGTGCGGTCTTCGCGACAGTCGCGATCAAAGGCTTACCTCCGGTCTCTACTTTTCGCAGCCAGATCTCCGAAAAGCCTTCGCGATTTACGGTGTACACAATGACACTTCCATGCGGCCGCATCTCGACACCTGAGACGTCCCAGGCCGCCTCATGGACGATCTTCGTCTCTCGATTTGCCTCGCTCCAGTCGTCACCCGCCGCATTTATTTTTCGCATCTGCGCGAGGCCTTCAAAGTCGCGCTTGTCGTTCGTCGTGTAGAGCAACCCGTCGGCCAGGAAGTGTACATTGCCGAACTCGGACGCGTCGTTGTGAGGTGTAAGATGAACTTCTTTCTTGCTCTCTACATCGACGACGTATAGATCGTTGTCGAGGCTTTTTTCAATCCCGTCTCTCGACAGGACTAGTTTCTTACCGCTGTCGCTTACAGCCGCGACGCCGATGTTCCCGTCATATTGGTAGAGAAGCTTTTCCTTGCCGGTCGCAACGTCCATTGAATAGACGTCAAAGAAAGTTCGATCGCGTTTGTTTGACGTGTAGTAGATTGTTTTGCCGTCGAACGAAACCTCGGCGAAGTTGTGGCGGACTTTTGGATCGCTCGTCAGCTCTCGCACACCGGTGCCGTCGGCTTTCATCCAGAAGAATTGTGTATTCTCATCGCCGCCTCGGGCTTTTCCAAAGATCAGTCCTGAGTCGTCGGGCAGCCATCGCACGAAACCGATGTTGTCATCGTAATTCGTTATCTGCTTCGGTGTCCCCGCCGGAAGATCGATCCTCCAGACCTGCGTCGTGCCGGATACGTTTGTCAGATACGCCATCCGTTTAGCGTCCGGTGAAAGTGCCGGCGAGCCCGCGGATTTTATGTTGAGGTACTGTTGAATTGAATAAGGCTGCGCGGAAACGAAAACCGAAACGACGAGCAGGAAAGCGCCCAAGAACAAATTCTTCCTCATAGATCCTCCGGAAAAGAAAATTGGATAATGACTAAGCCGTCATTATCCAATAATAGCTTCGGTTTGCGCCAGTAGATCTAGAGCATAATTTTTTTGTTCTCGCCGTAATCCGCTTCCTGTCCGGTCGCAATAGCCTTGACCATGCCGAAAAGCTGAACGATCTTGCTTGACGGTGCGTCCCAGTACTCGGCCTGTTCGACCGGGATCTTGAGCAAGCAAAGATGTCGATCGTCGAGTCCCTCAGGAAACCACGCCTTTAGTACGGGGCTCCAAAGCTCTTCGATTTTCGCGCGATCCTTGACGACCTCGGCACGGCCCGAGATCGAGAGGTAAGTGTTGTCATCGGGTTTCGAATAGGCCACGTTAATACGGGGATCTTTTTCGATCTCAGTGATCTTGTGCGTGTTGTCGCTTGTAAAAAACCACAAGTCGCCGTCAAATTCGAATTCTTGCGTCGACATCGGGCGGCTGCGAAGTTGCCCGCTATCGATGGTCGTAAGCATACAGAAGTCGATACTTTCGGTCAGTTCCTTTATCTTTTTTATTGAATCCTGTCGGTTGTCTGGCATAAATCTCCTTAGAGTTGTCCTGTTTTTGGACAGTCTT
>JBDTWZ010000116.1:0-9690 GCA_040006435.1 Acidobacteriota bacterium | reverse complement strand
GTCAGAATACAAAGCACTGACTTGATCATCGGAGCGTCCTCCTTTTCGTCACAAAAAGATAACACCACAGCGAGAGGCTTTGTGACGATTTAGTGATAGGACGTTTCCCGGGCGGGATCAGTTACGTCTTTCGTCTGGGGCTCCGATACCATCTATAATCTGAATCATGAGCGATGTAGTAAATGTTATTGGCGGCGGACTCGCCGGGGTTGAAGCCGCATGGCAAGCGGCCGAGATGGGAGCGTCGGTGCGGTTATATGAAATGCGGCCGGTTCTTCAGACGCCCGCTCATCGGACGGACAAGCTTGCCGAGATCGTCTGCTCGAACTCACTCAAGACGGACGAACCGGGAACCGCGCCTTATCTTTTGAAGGAAGAATTGCGGCGTGGAAACTCACTTGTGATGGAAGCCGCCGAAGCAACGCGCGTCCCCGCAGGCTCGGCTCTGTCGGTTGACCGGATAAAGTTCGCGGAGTTTATTACTGAGAAGATCGAGCAGCATCCGAACATCGAGATCGTGAGGGAAGAGGTGAAGGAGATTGCGGATTGCGAATTGCGGAATGCGGATTCCGTGATGTTATTTTCCGAGGCTGACGGCGCAGGTCGGAACGACGAGGATTTGAAATCCGCAATCCGCAATCCGCAATCCGCATTCGCAACCGTCATCGCAACCGGACCGCTGACGAGCGACGCTCTGACCGCCTCGATCATGAAATTCACCGGCGACGATCAGCTTTATTTTTATGACGCGATCGCGCCGATCATCGCGGCGGATTCGATCGATATGTCCGTCGCATTCAAGGCCGCTCGCTACGACAAGGGCGGCGACGACTATATCAACTGCCCGATGGATCGCGATCAGTACGAAACGTTTATCAACGAGCTGCTAGTCGCTAAGTCGGTTCCGTTGAAACGATTTGAAGAGACGCGGTGGTTCGAGTCTTGTCTGCCGATCGAGGAGATCGCACGGCGGGGGGTTGAGACTTTGCGCTTCGGGCCGATGAAGCCGAAGGGCTTGCCAGATCCGAAAACGGGATACGAGGCGCATGCATGTGTTCAGCTTCGACAGGAAAATTTGATGGCCGACGCGTACGGTATGGTCGGATTTCAAAATCATCTGCGTTACGGCGAGCAGCAACGCGTGCTTCGCCTGATACCGGGTTTGGAGAATGCCGAGTTTCTTCAGTTCGGACAAATACACCGAAATACATTCATCAATTCACCAAAGATCTTGAACGAAGATCTCTCGACGAAAAAGAATTCGCGACTCTTTTTCGCCGGGCAGATAACTGGTGTCGAAGGATATGTTGAATCGGTCGCGACGGGCTGGCTCGCGGGTATCAACGCCGTTCGTGTTTTGCGTCAGCAGTCGTTGCTGACCGCTCCCTTAACATCCGCCATCGGCTCGTTATGCCGTTACGTTTCGAACGTCGAGACGAAAAACTTTCAGCCGGTGAATATTACGTTCGGTTTACTCGAGCCGCTGCCGGTCGAGTTGCGTAAGAAGCATCGCAACAAGCGTGAGCGGCATGTGATTCAGGTTGAGCGAGCGCTCGAGGATTGGGATGAGTTTATGAAGCAACTCCCTTCGTCCGCGCAAAGAGCCGGGGCAAGCCGCCCTTCCTGACCTGCGAAAAGAGCTCGCTTGTCGAGAGGCCGTTACTATTTAAGAAGATGGGGTTGATCTGGAGCAGAGTTACATTCGCAAGTCCGGAAGGGCGGCTTGCCCCCGCTCGCTCATAGCTGAATGAACGTAGAATCCTTGCTGATTATCCTCGCTATCTTCCTTGTCGCCGTTCTGTACTCCTCGGTCGGCCATGGCGGAGCGTCCGGATATCTCGCGGTGATGGCGCTGCTCGCCGTCGCCCCTGAGATCACACGCCCGACGGCGCTCATGCTCAACGTTTTCGTGGCGACGATCGCGACGGTCCAGTTTTATCGTGCAGGATTTTTTTCATGGCGAGTATTCTGGCCCTTCGCCGTCACCTCGATCCCATTCGCGTTCATCGGCGGAATGATGACACTGCCGACAACTGTTTACAGGGTCATTCTCGGCGTAGTACTCGTCGTCGCTGCGATCCGATTGGCGTGGAATCTTCAGTCCGATGCCGAGACTAAGGAACCTAATATTTTGATCGCCATGATGATCGGCGCATTGATCGGTTTGCTGTCCGGCCTTGTCGGGGTCGGGGGGGGGATTTTTCTGACGCCGATCCTTTTATTGATGAACTGGTCGAATACAAAAACCGCGGCGGGCGTATCGGCGATGTTCATTCTGGTGAATTCGATCTCCGGCCTTGCCGGCAATTACTTGCAAGTCGTCAACCTTCCATCCAGCGTGTGGATCTGGGTAACGGCGGCCGTCTTGGGCGGTGTGGTAGGCTCGACTCTGGGAGCTAAACGGTTCAATTCGCTTACGTTGCGGCGGGTGCTCGCGGTTGTGCTGGTATTCGCGGGTGTGAAACTGATTTTGGTTTGATGGCGGCAGGTGTCGCTACCGCTCCCGGTTCTGACAGGAAGCAACCGGTCATCAGCTTTGATAATCAAACCAGCGGATTTGTTATTGTTTGCCCAAATGAAGTTCGTTTTCCTCGCTACAACTCTTTTTTTATCTCTTGCGACCAGCGCCGTAGCTCAGTCTGGCCGCATGAAGCCAACTGAGACGCCGACTCCGCGACCGTTGAATCCGGCGAATGTTATTTACGTTCCGACACAGCCAGCCTCGATGACCTCGCGACCGAGCGCGACGCCGACGCCTGCGAACGATGACGAGATCGTAAGGGTCGCCTCGGCACTCGTCCCGATCCCCGTCTCGGTCCTCGATGTAAACGGCCGTTCGGTCACGAATCTAAACCTTTCCGATTTTGAATTGAAGATCGACGGCGTGCCGGCCGAGATCAGCGAGCTTGCCAGAAGCGAATCCCCGATCAGGCTCGCAATGCTGTTTGATAATTCATCAAGCGTGTTGATCGCACGCGAGTTTGAGAAAAACGCGGCGGTAAAGTTCTTCCGCCGAGTGATCCGCCCTCAGAAAGACCTTGCGGCGTTATATAGTGTTGCTACTACAACGGAGCTAAAGCAGCCTTTCACGGCAGAGATATCGATGTTGACGAGAGCGATCGAGCTGTTTCCGCCGCCAGAAGGCGCGACGTCGCTGCTCGGAGGGATTGTTAAGGCGTCGGAATATTTGCGTGAGGTACGCGGCCGGCGGGTGATGGTCATAGTCTCGGATGGCGACGACACCATGGCAGATGCAACGCTCGAAGAAGCATTACGCGCGCTGCAGGTTGCGAACTGCCAGGTTTACGTCGTCAAAACAACCGACTTCGAGAACTTTAAGCGGACAGGAAGCCGTAGCGGTAACGCCAATCTCCACCAGCTTTCCGCCGAACGTCGCATGAGCGAGATCGCACGACAAACCGGCGGCGCGGTGTATTCTCCGATCGACGAAAAGGAGCTCGACGAAGCCTTCCGTCAGATCTCGGCAGAGCTTTCCCAACAGTATATTCTCAGCTACTATCCGGACGACGACGCCGGAAAGCGCGGTGAGTTTCGCGAGATACAACTTGGACTCAAGAACAAGCCGGGCCATAGCTTGAGAACGAGGAAAGGATATTACGTCCCGAAGAAGTAAGTAGTAGATCGTGAAGCGTGAATAGGAAGGAAATTCTTTACTATTCACGATTTACGATTTACGATTCACGATTCACTATCCGATGCTCAACGAATCCCTGGATCAATTCCTCCAGCACCTCAAATACGAGCGGAATGTCAGCCCGCACACGCTTCGAAATTACTCAAGCGACCTTGCGCAGTTCCGCGACTATCTTTTTCGGATTGAAAAACGCGAGGACACTCCGGTCGCGGAGATCGACCGGCTGACGATCCGCGAGTGGATGGCAGAGCTGCACGCCGCCGACAAAAAGAAAGCATCGATCGCACGAAAGCTTGCGAGCCTCCGGACTTTTTTTCAGTTTCTTGTTCGAGAAGGGAATTTGGAATCAAACCCGGCCAAGCTTGTCGCGACGCCGCGGATCGAGCGCAAACTTCCCAACCATCTTTCGATGGAAGACGCCGTGCGCTTTATCGAAACGCCGGATACGAACACGGATCTCGGCCGGCGCGATCGTGCGATCTGCGAATTTTTGTACGCGACCGGCATTCGCGTCGGCGAACTGGTGAACATCGATATTAAGGATATCGATTTCCGCGAAAAGCTTGTCCGTGTTACCGGCAAGCGTAAGAAACAGCGGATCGTTCCGTTCGGCGAACCGGCGCGGCAAGCGTTGATGCATTACCTCGACGAAACTCGCGGCGTATTTTTGAGCGCTTGTCCGGAAGCGGCTCGCGACATGCAGGCTTGTTTTCTAAACTATCAGGGGACGCGGATCACAACCCGCAGCGTTGGCCGGATGATCGACAAGTACATCAAGCAATGTGCCTCGATCCACGATATTTCACCTCACAGCCTTCGGCATTCGTTTGCCACGCACCTGCTTGATTCCGGTGCCGATCTCCGCGACATTCAGGAACTGCTCGGCCATGCACGGCTGTCGACAACGCAGATCTATACACAGGTATCGATGGAGAAGATGATCGAGGTTTATGACCGTGCGCATCCAAAGGCGTAGGGACGTTTCAACATTATGACAAAGCTTTTATCAGTTAGTTTTCTCCTTCTGCTAGTCTGGGTCGACGCTCACAGTCAGACTGTTGCTACGCGTTGGAAATTCGATGAGTTCAGCCTGTTTCCAAGGGTCTCAAGCCCGCTGGTAGATCGCGGAAACAGACTGGCGAGGCATATGCTCAACGAGGCCAAAACTCGAAAAGCGGCAATTGTCTTCTACAACGAACGCAAAGGAATGTTTCCGTTAGTCGGGGGTCGCGAGGCGGCTGAGTATACGAAAGGGATCCTTGTCAACGGGTACTCGATCCGGCCCGACAGAATAATAATAGTCGACGGTGGACACCGGGAAAACGCAACGCTGGAATACTGGATCGTCGAAGACGACGGTGCACTTCCGAATGCAATACCAACTGTGAAAGCGGATGAAACCGTCATTTGTCCCGAGGTAAATATTGCGGGAGACGGATTCAGGCATGATCGAAGTCAACCTTTACGATTCTCTACATTGCTCAAAGGTACGAATCCGGCGGGCACGTTTACGTTGCGTTGGACCGTGTCGGCAGGTCGAATTGTCGATGGGAACGGAACCCCGACGATTTTGGTCGACCTCACTGACAGTAAAGACAGAAGGGTGACGGCTGGTCTATTTGTCGAAGGCCTTCCCGTTGAGTGCGAGAATTATTATTCCTCATCAACTGAGGTCGGCATGTTCGCCTATAAGTATGCCGAGATTCAGTACAACTACTCATACTTCGCTGCTATCGTGGATGGTTTGATGAGTGAATTGTCTGTGCAACAAAGTCTGCACGGTGTCGTGATATTTTATGCGCCGAGAACTGGAGGAGCGCGGGAACTTGAGGCAAGGATTCTTTCTGCCAGAAATCACGTTCGATTCAGGCGGTTTGATCCGATGCGCATTTCATTCGTAAATGGTGGCCACCGGGAAGAGGCTTCCGTGGAATTCTTTCTCGTCCCGGCAGGCGTTCAACACCCGACACCATCGCCGACCGTAGATGCGACGTTCGTACGTAGCGCCCCGATCAAGAAAAGGAAGGGGCGCGGACAGAAGGAATAGGGAACGATCTCGGGTCTTTGCTGAGGGCATCGTGACCCCGCGAATGCCACTAGGACATGCAGCGTTTTCTCATTTATACTTCATCAAAATTCTCTTCCGCTTTCATTTCAAACTTATGAAACAGATCAAATTCATATCGCTCGCGATCGTGCTATTAGTGTCAGTCGCTACGGCTCAGGACAAGCTGCTGACGATCGACGATATTTTTAGTCTCGACTCGAAGGTTCGAGTCAATTTCAGCGGCACGCCGACGCGGTTAGTGTGGTCGGCGGACGGGAAGTCATTGCGTCAGATAAAAGACGGCAAACTTGTTCGAGTGAACCCGCTGACCGGCGATGCGGTGCCCTATCTCGATTCGACGAAATACAAGACGGCCCTCGCGCAATCGGGCGTCAGCTCGGACGATGCGGAACGGATGTCGAACTCGCTCGGCGTGCAGTTCAACAAGAACGAGACCGCGATACTTGTCAATACGTTGAACGACCTGTGGCTTTACGATGTGGCGAGTGGCTCCATCAGGCGTTTGACGAACACGAAAGAGGAAGAGCTTGAGGCCGATTTCAGCCCGGACGGGAAGTGGATCAGCTTTGTCCGCGGCAATAATCTCTTCGTCGTCGATGTCGCACGCGGACGCGAAAAACAGCTTACGCGCGACGGGGCTGAGAAGATTTACAACGGTTATCTCGACTGGGTTTACGAAGAAGAACTCTACGGCCGCGGACAGAAACGCGGTTACTGGTGGTCGCCCGATTCTAATTACATCGCCTTTCTGCGGCTCGATGAATCGCCGGTACCGAAGTTCGTCCTGACGAACGACATCGTCGATAATCAGGTCGTCGAGAACACAGATTATCCGCAGGCGGGTGATCCGAATCCTTTGGTAAAGATCGGTATCGCAGACGTTATGGGCCGCACGATCATCCCAAACGCCGCACGCATTCCCGGAGCCCGCGGACGGATCCCGGCGAGTGTCCTTCGCATTGGCGACGCGGCGAAATTTGCCAATCTCTCGAAGTACAAACCGGAAGATCTTTTGATCGGTCGCGTCGCATGGGCGCCCGACAGCCGCAATGTTCTGTTTCAGGCGCAGAATCGCGAACAGACGTTTCTCGATCTAAATGCGATGGACGTCAGCGGCAGAGTGACGATGGGGTTTCGCGAGACTTCGCCTGCCTGGGTATCGATAAACGGGGATCCGAACTTTCTCGGGAACGACAGAATGATTTGGCAGTCGGAACGAAATGGCTGGAACCATCTGTACCTTTACGACAACAACGGCAGGCTGATCCGCCAGATCACGGACGGCAAATGGGAAGTTCGGACGGTCTACGGGATTGATGAGATCGGCGGATGGGTTTATTTTTCAGCCACTAGGGACAGCCACATCGCCGAAAACATCTATCGCGTGCGGATCGTGGACGGAACGATCGAGCGACTGACAAGTGGCGACGGAAATCATGCTGCTTCATTCAACTCGACTTTTACGCATTTTGTCGACAGCTACAGCGATGTCAGTACGCCGGCGCAGCAGCGTCTGCTTGCCGCCGACGGAACGCTTGTTCGTGTGATCAACGCGAACGCGGTTCCGGCGCTCGCGTCATATAAGCTGGGCAAGCCTGAGTTCTTGAAAGTAAGGACGCGTGACGGTTTCGAAATGGAGGCGATGATGATCAAGCCGCCGGATTTCGACCCTGGCAAAAAATATCCGGTGCTGCAGTACACCTATGCCGGTCCACACGCTCCATCGGTGCGAAACTCATGGGGCGGCTCGCGCGGTATGTGGCATCAGATGCTTGCACAAAAAGGTTACATCATCTGGATCTGCGACAACCGGACGGCGAGCGGCAAAGGTCAGGAATCGACCTGGCAGGTCTACAAACGAATGGGGGTGCACGAGCTCCGCGACATCGAAGACGGCGTGAGTTATTTGAAATCCCTGCCCTACGTCGATGGCGAGCGCGTCGGGATCTGGGGCTGGAGTTACGGCGGATTCATGACGAGTTACGCAATGACGCACAGCAAGTCTTTCAAGGCGGGCATCGCGGGCGGCATCGTCTCTGACTGGCGCCTCTACGATTCGATCTACACCGAGCGCTATATGATGACGCCGCAAAATAATAAAGCCGGTTACGACGAGACGTCGGTTCTGAAGGCGGCCGGGAATTTACACGGCCGCATTCTGCTGATCCATGGCATGATGGACGACAATGTCCATATGCAGAATGCAACGCAGCTTGCGTACGAATTTCAGAAGGCGGGCAAGCAGTTCGACATGATGTTCTATCCGACACAGCGGCACGGCCTGACGAACCCCGCCCAGGTCAAACACTGGTATACGATGATGACGGATTACGTGCTGAAAAATTTGTAGAAGAACATATATTTACTCATCATCCCCGCGACGGGAATCAATAATCACGTCCGGAAACTCAGCGGCGATCTGCTCGGCAGTTTTCGAATCGACCTCGCCTCTCAGCGGCTTTGTGCCGATGTTCGACTTAAAATTCCCGTTCTCGTCGTAAAGCCTGCGATACTGCGCTGAATTTCTGATCACACCCTGGACGTATGCTTTCGTTTCTTTGAACGGAATCCCTTCGACGAATTCGTCGATCTCGATCGGTAAGCTCGCTCGCCATGGATTCACGCGTCCGGGTCCGGCGTTGTATGCGACCGCGACGTATTCGATGCGGCCGAATTTGTCGTACTGATCGCGCATATAAGCCGTCCCGAGCTCGATGTTCAACGCCGGTTGGAATAGGGCGTCCGCCGTGATTGTCGCCGTCGATCCGTATTTGCGTGCGGTCGCCCGGGCCGTCGGGATCAATAGCTGCATCAACCCGAAAGCATTGGCACCGGATTTTGCCCGCGGATTGAAAACCGACTCCTGGCGAATGAGCCCGGCGACCTGATACTTGTCTAGATTTCGAGTTTTCGCCCACGTCTTTATCTGCTCCCAATAGGTAAGCGGATAGAAGATGTCCCACTCCTCGCGGCCCATCTCCTCGGGGAACATCTGCGAGTAGTCCGGATAGCTCTTCGCCAGTGCGAGCAGGGCATTGACGTTATCTCCCTTTATGCGATAGTGGCGAGCCAATGCAAGATTGATCTTTGGCGAATTCTGGGCCGTCTTTTTCGCTTCTTCGAGCTCATTGATCGCCCAGTCGAAAAGTCCGACGGAACTTAGTTCATCGCTCTTCTCGACCCGCACCAGTTCGCGTGGGGTCGATGTCTCCGGAGCGACCGTAACGGTCCTCAGCGCAGCGACCGCTTTTGAGACAAGCGGATCCACGGTCGCCCCCGCCGGGCAGCTCATCGACGCAAGCCGTTGTTGGGCAAGATAGCCGTACCAGTTTGCCGAGTAGCGATATATGACACCGTCGTATAGAGCACAAGCTTCGGCTGTTTTTCCGGCTCGCTGCGAATCGCGCGCCGCCCAGTATCCGGCCTTGCCGCGGTTTGTCGTATCGCGCTCGGCATAGCGGGCGAGATGTTCTGTGAGCATTCTTGACGACGACGCGACATTGTTGTTGTCGTGTTCGAGCCACGCGAGTTCGAACTGGGCCCCGGCAACCTCCACCGCATTCGGAAAATTAGTCACCGCCGATCGCAGAAACGACTGTTCCTCGAGTTTGTTCTTTGCGTCGCGTGCCGCCATGCCTGCGTCGACCCAGGCCTTCGGCGTCCATTTGCCCGTAGGATATTTTTGTCGCATCTCTTCGGCGATCGTGCGGGCTTGCGGCCACTGGCGGGCCCTCGAGTTCGCCATGACGAGTTGATAGTAGGCCTGCTCTTTTTCCTGCGCCGCCGCCGGGATAGCATTGAAAGCGTTTTGTGCCTCGGGCACTTTTCTCAAACTAGAAAACACAGCCAGTTGCTTTAGTCTGACCTGACTCGTCACAGCTGCGGGATAGGCCGCACTCAATTCCAGGTATGCTTTCTCCGCCGCCGGAAAATCTCTCGCGGCCGAAAGCCGTTCCGCACGCGCCAA
>JBDTWZ010000115.1:0-9865 GCA_040006435.1 Acidobacteriota bacterium | reverse complement strand
GTGATCGAGAATCTCTTCAATTTCGTTTAGCGTGAACCCGAGTTCCTTGGCGGCAGAGATAAAACTTAACCTCTCCCTGTCCGAGGTCTTGTAAAGGCGGTAGCCATTTCGCAAGTCGCGCGACGGCTTCAACAGGCCGATTCGTGTGTAATGTCGGACCGTATAGATCGGTAGGTTCGTTCGTTTCGCCAGAGCGCTTGCTGTCATCATAGTTTTTCAAAATTAAATGCGATCGACAGACGGACGAGATCGCCGCAAGTCGCGCATAGCGCGGCATACGCCTGCGCCCCTAAAACGCCTTGTTTGATCGCATATCTCGCCATTTGCTTGATGTTATCCACTGCACCCGTCGTTGTAAAGACGTATGGACTTAGCCGAAATCTTGTCCGCTCGACCAATCTGGGCAGTTGTTATAAGGAGGACAAATAGATAACTGAGGGAATCATAGAACAAAACGATGTGGCTAAAATGAGGCGGAAGCGGCTCGCTCAATGAACGTATGCTGGACGGCGTCCGACCCGGAAAAGAATAAGCTTGGCGGGAATAAACTTGACACTACTTACAATTCGTAAATATAGTTAGATCGGCATGAGACGGTGGCTGACAACATTTCTAATGGTATTCACACTGGCGGGCAGCATGTCCGCGGGAATATCCTTCCATCGGCAGACCGATGGGATGATGAAGTGTTGCGCCCGGGCGAAAGGCCGCGACGGTTCGGCCCAGGCACAGGCCGCTAAATTGTGCTGCGCTATCAACTGTGCCGATCCAGCACCGACCGCGCCAAACTCATCGATCAGTTTCTTCGGTTCGTCTCATACAATCGCCTCATTCGCCTCGACGCCAACCCCGATGACTGCGGTCGGACGAACGCACACAGTTTCCATTCCACAGCGGTTCGACCCGCCCTCGCGGCTTTCCGAGCCAAAATACATTCGCCATCATTCGCTTTTGATCTAGTTCATAGGCGTAGTGCGCCTTTTGGGCCGTACTGTGCCTATCCGCGCTATTTCGCATTGGACCGCGAGGGCCTTTGCGCGCCGGCGAGCGCGCTTTTGATTGGCAAGACGAAACTGCCAAAGTCGAGAATATCTTTTTTGGAGACGAGAAATGAAGACAACTATATCGCTTACTTTTTTTTCAATTCTATCTGCCGCAGTCCTATTCTTTGCGGCATGCGGTTCGGGCGTACAGCCAACGGCCGAGAATCCGATTCAGGGAAAAGTCATCAAAGACGGACCTATCGGAAATAGCCTGAAAGTCACACTGTCAAACGACACGGGCCGACTCAAGAGCGGTGACCAGGAGATCATGGTCGCCTTCACCGACGGATCGGGAAAGGCGGTGGATGTCGGAGCCGCTTCGCTCAATTTTTACATGCCGGCGATGGGTTCGATGGCTGCGATGAACGACACCGCTGCCCTGAGTACGACAGCCGCACCTGGAGTCTACAAGGGGCGAGTAAAGATCGAGATGCCGGGAGAATGGCAGGCCCAGATCGCATTTGAGGGCGCGGCCGGAAATGGCAAGACATCGATTCCGGTGACGGCAAACTAAATCTCATGATTCACTGGCTCATCGAGTGGTCGCTGAAAAACCGCGTACTTGTGCTTGCTGCCTTCCTCGGGCTGGCTGCGGCCGGCTACTGGGCGCTGATTCACACGCCGATCGATGCGATCCCGGACCTTTCGGACAATCAGGTAATTGTTTTTACGGATTGGACCGGCCGCTCTCCGCAGGAGGTCGAAGACCAGGTTACATATCCGCTGGTCACAAACTTACAGGGTCTGCCCGGGGTACGCGTGGTTCGAGCAAGCTCGGCCTTCAGCTTCTCGATGATCAACGTGATCTTTGAGGACAATGTAGATCTTTACTGGGCCCGGACCCGGGTTTTGGAACGCTTGAATCTTGTCTCGAAACAATTGCCCGAAGGTGTCGTGCCGACACTCGGCCCGGACGCGACGGGGGTCGGCCAGGTGTTTTGGTACACAGTGGAAAGCAATAATCTCGGCCTTCGCGACCTGCGGACCGTACAAGACTGGTTTATTCGCTATCAGCTTAATTCAGTGCCCGGCGTTGCCGAGGTAGCGTCGGTCGGCGGCTATGTCCAGCAATATCAGGTGGACGTCGATCCGAATAAGCTTCGCGGCTATAACATTCCGCTCTCCACGGTCATCGAAGCGGTTCAGCGTTCGAACAACAATGTCGGCGGAAACGTTGTCGAACAAGCCGGGCAGTGGGCTGTTGTGCGCGGCATTGGGTTGATCGAATCGACCGCTGATCTGGAAAACATCGTACTCACGGCACAGAACGGAACACCGGTGTATGTCAGCAATGTCGCGGAAGTAAAGCTTGGCGACGCGTTCCGCACCGGTGCCCTCGACAAGAATGGTAAGGAAGCGGTAGGCGGTGTGGTCATCGCGCGTTACGGCGTCAACACACTCGAAGTGATCGACGCTGTAAAGAAACGGATCGCCGAGCTGCAGGTAGGTTTGCCCGAAGGCGTAAGTATCGTTCCATTCTATGACCGGACACAGCTGATCAACCGGGCAACGTCGACGCTGAAACGAGCGCTCATCGAGGAGATCATTCTCGTGACCCTCGCACACGTATTATTTCTAGCGCATTTTCGTTCGATACTGATCGTAACGATACCGCTGCCGCTGTCCGTGCTGCTCGCATTCCTTTTCATGTACCTGATGGGGATAAGCTCGAACCTGATGTCGCTTGCCGGCATCGCAATCGCGATCGGTGTTCTCGTCGACGCCGGCATCGTCGTCACTGAAAATGCCTTTCGATATTTGGAGAAAAACGAGATCGATCCGTCGGACAAACCGGCAGTCTGGGCGGCCGTTCTCGAATCCACGAAACTTGTCGGTCGTCCTGTATTTTTCTCGATGGCCATCATCATCCTCGCCTTTATTCCGGTTTTTGCTCTAACTGGCCAGGAAGGAAAGCTATTTCACCCGCTCGCGTTCACGAAAACTTTTGCGATGGCCGGTGCGACGATCCTTTCCCTGACACTTGTTCCGGTATTGTGCACGTATCTGCTCGCCGGAAAAGTCCATGCCGAAAAAGCGAACCCTGTGATGCGCTTTCTTCGCCGCATCTATGACCCTGCCCTCACATTCGCGCTGAGAAACAGGGTCGTCACGGTAGCGTCCGCGCTGTTCCTGTTCGCAGGTGCGATTCTCCTTGCGACACAGATCGGAAATGAGTTCATGCCGCCTCTCAACGAGGGGGACGTGATGTATATGCCTGTCACCGATCCGGCGATCTCGATCGACGAAGCCAGAAAGATAATGAGCAGGCAGGATCAAATATTGAAAGGCTTTCCCGAAGTTGAATGGGCCGTCGGAAAAGCCGGGCGGGCCGAGACATCCACCGATCCCGCTCCGGTGAACATGAACGAAACCATAATTCATCTCAAACCGGAGGCTGACTGGAGGCCCGGAGTCACACGCGACGGCCTTATCGCCGAAATGGATGAAGCCGTGAAGATGCCCGGCGTGACGAACATCTGGACGCAGCCGATAATCAATCGCATTGAAATGCTGTCAACGGGTATCCGATCTCAGATCGGCATAAAGATCTTCGGCAACGATCTGAAGACGCTCGAACAGGTTTCACGCGATGTTGCCGATGTCGTCCGGACCGTGCCGGGTGCCGCGGATGTGTATCCCGAACAGATCGGTGGAGCGCCGTACATCGACATAAAGGTCGATCGCCCGGCTGCTGCACGCTATGGCATCGAGGTTTCTACGATCCAGGATGCGATCGAGAAAGGTATAGGCGAATCGAATCTGTCCATCACGATCGAAGGCAGGCGCCGATTTCCGGTGCGTGTGCGATACGCTCCGGAATATCGACAGAGTGCGGCGGCGCTCGGCGACCTGCCGATCGTTATGCCGAACAGGGTGACCGTTCCGCTCTCGGCTGTTGCACAGATCCGGCAGGTGGAAGGCCCGGTGATGATCTCGAGTGAAAATGGCCTGCTCCGCGGGACCGTTTTGTTAAGTGCGCGTGGCCGTGATGTGGGCAGCTTTGTCGAGGCGGCAAAAGAGGCGATCGGTGCAAAGCTTTCTCTGCCCGAAGGCTATTACATAACCTGGAGCGGACAATACGAAAATCAGCAGCGCGCCCGGGCTCGTCTGTTGGTCGTGGTCCCAATAGTTTTGGTGGTCATCTTCGGGCTGCTCTATTTGACCTATCACTCGGCGATCGAGGCAGCGCACGTCTTGCTTGCCGTACCATTCGCGCTCACCGGCGGCGTTTATCTTCTGTGGCTTCTCGGATACAACTTTTCGGTAGCGGTCTGGGTAGGCTTTATCGCACTCTTCGGCACCGCGGTTCAAACCGGCGTTGTGATGGTCATCTATTTGAACGAAGCCGTAAAGAAAAAGAAAGACGAAGTGGGAACGATGTCGCGTGAAGATCTGCTAGCCGCCGTTAAGGAAGGTGCAATTTTGCGGCTGCGTCCGAAGGTAATGACGGTAACGACGGTGGTTGCCGGATTACTTCCCATAATGTGGAGCGCGAGTGCCGGGGCCGAAGTGATGAAACCGCTCGCCGCGCCGGTTCTGGGCGGCATGGTGTCGAGCCTGCTGCACGTTCTCATAGTCACGCCGGTTATTTTTTATTGGATAAAAGAGCGGCAACTGAGGGTAGAGGCAAGTTGACCTAGGTAAGTATTTACGATGCAGTCCGTTTTTTCTCAAATATCATTTCTGTTCGCCGCTCTGATCTTTGTGCTTGGCCCCACAACGCTCTTTTCGCAAACCGGCACCAGGACGTCGAATGAAATAATACTCGAACGTTATCTGGACCAGACAAGCGGCGTGACGGCAGAC
This sequence comes from Acidobacteriota bacterium, assembly GCA_040006435.1. Taxonomy (GTDB): domain Bacteria; phylum Acidobacteriota; class Blastocatellia; order Pyrinomonadales; family Pyrinomonadaceae; genus OLB17. Next base: position 5,015 of record JBDTWZ010000115.1, on the reverse strand, counting down.
GACGCTGTCCGAATTGCCCTAGAAAACAATGGCGAGTTGCTGGCATTGCAAAGCGATGTCGATGCCGCGCGCGCGCTGGTCAAGCAAGCACGGCTTCGGGCCAACCCAAGCCTCGAAACCAGCGGCTCGCGACAGGTCGCCGGCACCGATAATACCTTGATGGTTCGGGGAATGTTGCCGCTTGAGCTCGGCGGGCGGCGGGCGGCACGAATTCTTGTCGCCGAGCGCGAAGCTTCGCTGCGCGAGCTTGAGCTTGCCGATCGCCAAAGATTACTGGCATCAGAAGTGCGCATGAAGTTTGGCGACGCGCTCGCGCGGAGTCTGAAATTACAACTTGCGGAGAATCTTGTCGCCGAGGCGGTTCAGCAGCTCGACCTCGTTAAGGCCCGCGTGGTCGAAGGACGAACGGCGCCGCTGGAGGAAAGCATGATGCTCGTCGAGGTCAATCGGCTTCGTTCCGTGCGCGAGATCGCGGAGGGGGAAACGAACATCGTTTTTCTCGAACTGCGGAGCCTGATGAACATGCGGCCCGAGGACCCGTTGCGGATCCGCGGTGACTTTCAAAATCTCCTGCTCACCTTGCCGCCAATCGGTGATGCGGTGACGGCGGCGCTGCAAAACCGGCCCGATCTTGCAGGAATGCGTGCGATAGAAGATCTTTCCGACGCCCGGATAGAGCAGGCGCGCGCCAAGGGCCGTATCGACGCCAGCGTCAACGGTGGGTACGAAAGGATGAACTTCAGCTTTCCGCTCAACGGGATTAGCGACGCCGGTCAGCTGAGACCGATACAGGGTATTTTTCATTCGCTTGTCTTTGGCGTCACTCTTCAGCTCCCGGTCCGAGATCGGAATCAAGGCGCGATCGAAGCCGCGGCTGCCTATCGCGATGCCGCCCAGAGGCGACGCGAATTTGCCGAGATCATCATCAGACGCGAAGTTGCCGCGGCGCGGGCTCGATATGAAAGCAGTGCAAGGGGTTTGGAGATCTACCGCGTGGGTGTCCTTGATCGCTCGCGAACCAATCTCGATGTAGTCAGACAGACATATGAGCTTGGATCGAAGAGTTTACTCGACTACATCGCCGAGCGTCGACGCTATATAGAAACTGAAAACGAGTTTATAGACCAGCAGCGGGACGTCTATCAGGCTCGCATCGAAATTCTACGCGCGACAGCCGCGCCGGAGCTAACGCAATGAGCAGCAAAGACCAGGAAAATAACCTTGTGGAAACCGAACCCGATGAACAACCGCTCGAACCCGAAGGCGGATCGCACAAACGCCGCGCGTTCTTCACCCGAGAACGATTCGCGAATCGAAGATACATTGTCGCGACGTTTGCGATAGTGGCTGTTACGGTCCTGATCGTTTTCCTTATCTGGATATCGAGAACGGATGAGGGAGGAAAGCCCGTGCCGGCCCCGCGAACAACATCGTTCGGCGAGACAAATACCGGGATGCCGATAGGCGAGATGACTCTGACATTGGCGCCGGAGATGGCGGAACGCGCGGGGATCCAGATAGGGACCGTGGGTGAAAAACTGGCGACGGAAGAGGGAATGGCACCGACGACGGGAACTGTCCAGGCAAACGCCTATCGCGAGACACCGGTCATTTCACTCGTCGGCGGGATCGTCCGCCGCGTCGATCTCGAACTGGGACAAGCGATCAGCCGCGGACAGAGAGTGGCCGTCATCTCCAGCGAAGAATTGTCGCAAACCGAATCGCGATATTTGACGCTGCAGAAAGAGGTCGAAACGGCGCGGCAAAATTATGCTCGCCAGGAAAAGCTCGTTCGCATCAGTCCGGTGAGCAGTGCCGAGCTGGACCAGGCCCTTGCCCGACTGAAAGCCGTGCAGGCCGAATACGAAGAGCATCACAGTCATCACGTTCGCACGACGCGCCTTGTGGCGATCGGCGCCGTGAGCCGTGAAGAGCTTGAGCAGGCCACGACAAAGTTTCGCACGGTCGAGGCCGACCTTACCGAAGCGCGGCGCCGCTACGACCGCGCGCTGCAGGTCGCAGAAATTGATCCGTTGAGCCGTTCCGCGTTTGAGGAGGCGGCCGTCAAGGTCCGCAATTCCGAGTCTGAACTTTCCGCCGTGCGTGAACGTCTTCGGCTTCTCGGATTGCCGCCAGGACAAATAAATTCTTTGCGATCTCCGTCACAGATAAGCACTGAATTACCTGTCACGGCTCCGGTATCAGGCGTGGCGACGAGCCGATCCATCAACGTCGGCGAAGTGGTTGCGGCAAACAAGGAATTACTGCGTATCACCGATCTTTCCACGGTTTGGGTGATCGCCCAGGTCTATGAAAAGGACCTTGGCCGCATTCGAACGGGGACCGGTGCGACGGTTACGTCTAATTCGTATCCCGGTGAAGTTTTTCGAGGGCATGTGACCTATATTGATCCCAACATCGATCAGCAAACGCGCACGGCTCAGGTTCGTGTTGAGCTGGGAAATGCGAATCGCCGTCTGATGATCGGCATGTATGTCGCTGTTGCGTTCGGAAGTCGTGGACAAGGTGAACGAACCATGCCGGTGGTACCCGTTGCGGCAGTGCAAAATATCAATAACCAGCGAGTGATCTTTCTGCCGACCGACCAGCCGAATGTTTTCCGGATCCGTTCGATCAGTCTGGGTCCCGAATCCGATGGTTATTTTCCGGTGCTTGAGGGTGTCACGGTCGGCGACCGCATTGTTACCGAGGGAAGTTTTCTGCTCCGCGCTGAATGGATCAAACTGCACCCCGAGCAGTTTTGATATTTCCTAAGATCGGATCCCGCTGAATCGACCGCCATCGTGACCGATCGTTCTCCTTTACTTAGCCGACATCGAGGCTCAGACCTTTGCCCCTATTTATAAGGGGCGTCTTTATTCCCCGTAGATCGATCCGCCCGGTTACGGAAATTCCAGTTTATTAAGTATTTCCTTCTAATAGCGTCTGATTTACCGACGCTGTTCACCCGCGAGCAAGCTCGCGTCACCCAAGAACCTTATCCGAAATGGCAACCGCGGTTTATAAGCCGCGGACGCAAAGCCTGGAATCCATTGCAAGGGTCGTCCGGCTGCCGAAGTGAGGTCCAATGAAACCGCCTTTCTTACTTTTATTATTGACCCTTACATTTTTCTGCGTACCTTACGCGGCCCAGAGTCGCGCGAGCATTAGCTTCGATTTACGATCCGATTCAGGTAATGCATCCACCCTCGATGGCGCCGCCCGTTCTCGCCTCATTAAAAGCTCAAGCCTATCGAAGGTGTTCTCGGCCGGCTCTGTTGAACAACGGGTTTTTGCTCTTATCAATGTAGAACGAAATAAGAACGGATTACCTGAACTCGAATGGAGCGAGAGACTCGCGGATGTCGCGAGACTGCATTCCGAGGACATGGCAAACTCCAAGTTTTTCAGTCACCGGGGATCCGATGGATCGATGGTCGACGACCGTGCCGACCGATTAGGCCTCGGGTCATGGCGAGCGATCGGAGAGAACATCGCTTACACGCGCGGCTTTGATGATCCCGCTGCGTTCGCCGTAGCGAAGTGGCTCGAATCCACTGCTCACCGAAAGAACCTGCTTGGCCCGAACTGGAAAGAATCCGCCGTTGGCGTTGTGATAAGTGAAGACGGGTCGTATTACTTTACGGAAGTTTTCCTCCTTAGAAAATAATCCAGTCAAACCGAATATCGCGGATTTTCAGGACTAAACTGCGTTGTGAAAGTCCGCTTCCTGATCCAGGCACGGTAATTTCGACCGTGCATTATTTTTTCGTTTACATTAGACGAGCCGCCTTCTATTCTAAAAACCATGGAGCAGGCGGCGCTCACTTTACCTTCCTTTGCGAAGATCAATCTGCATTTGCAGGTTATAGGCCGACGCGCCGACAGGTTTCACGATCTTTGTACAGTATTTCAAACTATCTCGCTGCACGACACGCTGGTCATTTCGCCGTCCGATGAAATTACAATGACGTGTGGGGACGACCAACTGCCCGTCGGCAAAGAGAACCTTGTTGTACGGGCTGCGCTCGCTCTTAGCGATGCGGTGGGAGGCGCGCACGGAGCAAGAATTCATCTTGAAAAGCGAATTCCCGCGCCGGGTGGCCTAGGCGGCGGCTCGTCAAATGCGGCGACGGTGCTCCTCGGGCTGAGAAAGCTTTGGAATTTGGAATTGAATATAGACGAACTGCACTTGATTGCAGAGAGACTAGGATCCGACGTGCCGTTCTTTCTGTATGGCGGTACTGCGTTAGGAATGGGGCGCGGCGAGATCGTTGAACCGATCGGAGATTTCGAAGCGGAATCTATGCTTGTTGTAACTCCGAAGGTCGCGGTGGCGACCCGCGAAGCCTTCAAACGCGTCGGTGCACGTGCCTTGACAAAGCAGGAGTCGAAACGTAGACTTCAAATTTGTCGTTTTGACCTCGAATCGGCGGATTTTAACCATACGGCGTTCAAGAACGACTTTGAAATATCTGTTTTCGCGGCCTATCCGGAAGTCGAGCGGGCAAAAATTGCCTTGCTCGATCTTGGAGCCGAAAGAGCGATGCTCAGTGGTAGCGGCGGAAGCGTTTTCGCAATTTTTGACAAAGAAGAGACACGACAAACAGTAATGAAAGCCCTTGACGATGAGGTCAACTGGCGAAAGTTTGCCGTAGCGACAATTTCACGGAATGAATACCGTGAGGCACTTAAAGAAGTGTTTTAGGTCGCTTCCGATCAGTTTCTGAAATAATTGGGGCGTAGCCAAGTGGTAAGGCACCGGTCTTTGGATCCGGCATTCGCAGGTTCGAATCCTTCCGCCCCAGCCATTTCACAAATCGGAATGCGGCTTTGTAACAAGACAAAGCCGCTTTTTCTTTTTGAGTGGTCAGTTTGGAGTTGAACCGACGACTGACCACTGACCACTGACCACTGACCACTGACCACTGACGACTGACCACTGACCACTGACCACTGACCACTGACACGATGAGCGTAACCGGCAACGTAAAAATTTTCTCAGGGAACTCCCA
>JBDTWZ010000114.1:0-9895 GCA_040006435.1 Acidobacteriota bacterium | reverse complement strand
AATCAAATCAGCGGGTTATATTCCGCATTCCGCATTCCGCATTCCGCACTTCGCATTACGGAACGTCGATCGTCATGTCCTTGCCGGCAAAGCTGAAGTTGGGGCGCTTGCGTCCTTTCATAAATTTTGCCGCAGTTTGCGAAAGAGCAGTGATGATCATCGGGAGGGCGATCGATGGATCGCTCGGAACGTAAGCTGTAGTCGCGCCGCGCAGAAGCTTTCCGAAAACGCCCGTGTGGTTTCCGGCATAAGACGGCGTGCGAATCTCGAGCGGAACGGTATCGGTTGTGATCGAGACCGCGTATTTATGTCCGCGAGCGCCGTGGCGAACCATATAAGACGAGATCTCGGCCATGTGAAGCATATTTTGACTGCACGCGCTTCCTAGTGTGATCACGCCTGAGTTCCGCGTCTTCTGCGCGATCTGCATCATCTCCATGGTGTCGGCCGTCGTATCAAAAGTGAACTGTGATTTCTTTTCAAAGCGCGCTCGGGCGATGCCGACCGACAATTCCGTGCTAAGGAGATCGGGACAAAAGACCGGAATCCGAGCCTTGAATGAAGATGTCATGATGCCATCTTCGTGCGCGATCTCGGCAAGCTCGCGTCCCATCAGCAACAAGAACTCGCGAACCGAATAAGCCCGGCTCGAGTCGAGCTGATTGATAACGCTGCCGACCCACTCGTCGGCTTCACGATACTCGTCGCGATTAGCCAGCAGATCGCCGACACGGGATACGTCCGACGCTTCGAGTTCATCGTCCGCCATGCTCGGGTGAGCCTGGTAATGGTTTCGGCCGAGAGTCTCGTGAATGTCATGAAAAAGAACCGTTCCCGACATCACTATAACGTCAACGAACCTGTTCTTGATGACATACGCCAAGAGCCGCCGCATACCTGACGTGATGAGATTTCCAGACCCGCACAAGTAAATCGTCGAGTTGTCGTCGAGCATGTCAAGCCAGATCCTGTGAGCTTCCGCAAGCTGCCTCGCACCGAATCCGGCGCCTTCCATTTTTTCCAACAATCCCGCAACAGAGCGGTCTCGATCGATCGGAACGGGTCTGGTCGGGACCGTAAGATATTTCGAAGCTTTAGTTTTCTTTTGAGCGGCCATTATGATTCTCCAAAAACATTATTTCTAAATATAAGAGCAAAGTAATTTCAAGTTTCGCTTCCGTTCGGTGTCAGGTACGTGTAGCTTTCAGCCTGATTTTCGTAAAACTCGATAAGCTGATTTCCTTCCTTCGTCGAAAGCGCTCCACTTTTTATTCGTTTCATCACAGCCCGTCGAAATTGGTCGTGAAGCTGATTTGTGTCAAAACGAACAGTACTTAACGTGTCGGCAATCGTCGCACCGTAAATAACCTTCCGTATGATGGGTCCGTCTTCACCGATAAAGATGTGGGCTTCGTGCGGAACTCCGAACAGGTTATGGTTGTTACCCATAACTTCCTGATAGGCCCCGACCAGCATCATCGCCAAGTAATAAGGTTCGTTCTTGACCAGTTTGTGAAGCTCAAGCACGGGTTTGATGTCGTGCAGATCCACAAACTTATCGACAACGCCGTCGGAATCACAGGTTATGTCACATAGCGTAGCATATTCTGTGGGCTTTTTGTTGAGTTTATGTATTGGAATGATTGGGAATAGCTGTTCGAGAGCCCAATTGTCGGGCATCGATCTAAAAACGGAGAAGTTAGCCAGATATTTTGCGCACAAGAGTCGGCGCAGATCGGCAAACTCTTCCGACACATACTTTTTCTGTTGAGCAAATTGGTCTGCTTTCTCACACACGTCCCAGAAAAGCACCTCGCCCATTCCCTTGGCCTCGAGATCTATCAAACCGAGGTCGAACATCGTAAACAGGGCTTCGCGATGCTCAAGCGCGTCGTGATAGTACTCGCGATAATTCTTCCCATTTATGGTTTCACGGAGATCGTGGAGCTCGCGTATGAGCGGCGGATCCTCTTCGTCGATCGTCATCGGCGTGAGGTCTTCAACGACTGTCTCTATCTCGTCCTGAATATTGGTGACCAGCATCGCGTGATACGCGGACAGATAGCGGCCAGACTCCTGGATGATCGTCGGATGCGGCACATTCTCGTCATCACATACCGTCTTGATCACGTAGATGACGTCGTTAGCGAACTCGCGGGCATTGTAATTGGCAGATGATTCGAACGAGGTCCGAGATCCGTCGTAATCGACCGCCATGCCGCCGCCAACGTCAAGGAAATCGATCGGAATCCCCATCTGGCGGATCTTCGCGTAGGTTCGAGCAGCTTCTTTCATCGCATTCTTGATGCGCTTGATATCGGTCAGCTGTGAGCCGATGTGGAAGTGCAGGAGCCTAAGCATATCCACACGTCCCGCTTCCTGAAGCTGACGGATCACCTCGAGGATCTCAGTCGTAGTCAAGCCAAACTTCGCCGCCTCGCCCCCCGATTTTTCCCACTTTCCTGTGCCCTTTGAATAAAGCTTGACGCGGACGCCGACCATTGGCAGAGACGTGTCCGGGTTTTCAGCTATGAATTCGTTGGCGAGGTTAAGGGTGTGTTCGAGCTCGGACATCTTTTCGATGACGATCACCACTCTTTTGCCGGCGCCCGCCCCAGCAAACGCAAGCTTTACAAAATCCCGATCCTTAAACCCGTTCAATACGAGAAGGCTCTCGTCAGACTGTTCGAGCGCGAGTGCCGCGTAGAGTTCTGCTTTTGAGCCGGCTTCTAGCCCAAAGTTGTATCTCGAGCCTTCCTTAAGGTACTCCTCTATGACCGCACGATTCTGGTTTACCTTCATCGGGTAAACGCACATATGCTCGCCTTCATATCCGAACTCGCGGATGGATTTCTTAAATGCTGTTTGCAGTTTTCGGATCTGCCCAAAAAGGAGTTGGGGAAAACGAAGTAAGACCGGGGTGTTTATTCCACGCTTTGCGAGATCATCGATAATTTCTTTGACATCTGCGGTTAGGTTTACATTGTCAGGGGACTTTACAACCAGATTTCCTTTGCGGTTGACTCCGAAATAGTCGGCTCCCCAATTCTCGATACCGTACGTTTCGACGGTGCGTTCTATAACTGAGCTCAATTTACGATACTCCCGCGCCTCACTCGACTTCTCGAAGACTTAAGACGAAAACCTAAAGCTTAGTAAAAATCTAACAAAAAACAAAAAGTGAAACAACACAAAGTTTTCGGCTGGTACTCGGAGGTCGTTGCACTGGCATAAGCCTTGCAAAACCCTCGTAGCGGAAAGGGGATCCCTTACTAGAGGCTTCCATCCGACACAGCATTTATCGGCTATTCGAGGGGGTGGGGAAATCGAAGGTGGCAAAGCTGTCAAAAAATGGTGTCAGAAAGTGTCAGTTTGATGAGGTGAATCTATGAATAGGAAAGGGGAATCGGGATTTTCATTGATTGAGTTGCTACTGGTCGTAGTAATCGTCGGGCTCATTGCAGCGTTGGCGGTGCCCGCCTATCAAAAAGGCATGTGGGCGGCTGAGAACGGAACGGCGTTTGGAACAATGCGAACGATCGCATCAACGCAAATTTCCTTTTATACCCAACACAATCGATTTGGCAGGCTAGATGAGATCAACGCTACCTTGGGCAACGGCGTGGGAACTATTGTCGGTGACCGCCTTGTACGCGGAAAATATGTTTTCGAGATGACACCCGTGAGGCCCGACGATGCGGATCTCGCCACGGAGTTCTTAATAAGCGCGACACGAGATGTCGCGGGCGACGCTGTTTACCGGTTCGAGCTGAACCAAACCGGCCGAATAAGACAAGTCTATCCGACAGGTGGCCCAGAGAATTAGCAAGGTAAAGCCGCTCATTTGACCTAAATCACTAAACATGAATGTTTTTGAAGACCTGATCGAAGAGCTCAGGGACGAAAATCTGCTTGAGGATACTATCGTCGATCTACGAAGTCCGCGAACCAACGTGGTCGAGGCCGAAGGACGCCCGTCGCAGACGTTCACGACTGACAGGATAGCTTCCGAAAACGGATCGCTGCAGGGGAGCGATCCAGCAAATTCAGAATCTGAGCCGGCCGTGGCGTCCGACGATGCTGAGCGCGACTTCTATCGGAAGCGGGCGCTGGACGAAGTATCGAGTCTGCAGATGGTTGAGCATGTTCTCTCAGGCATCGAGCGTGAGTATATGAAAATCGTGCCCGGGTCGTACGATGACTTACGGGCCAAAACGGCTCTCCATAAGTTTCTTCAGGTCCAGGGTGACTCCACTACGACGGAGTATGCCGAAGCGGAGTTTCACCTGATGCGCGAAACGGAGGCCTGGAGCTCGGCCCTATCTGCACGCGATAATAAGATATCGGTAGCCAACCTCAGGCGGTTCTGCGAAAACTCTCGCCCGATTCTCAGCTCGCAGGCGCTCCTCGCCGTCGGCCGGTTTTACCGCAATTCGGCGTTTTCTGAACGTACGCGTGCGAAATTCGACTTCGTAATGACCCGCCTTTTTTCTCGCGAGGCCTCGGGCGATAAACGAAAGGTGTTGTTCGGCCGAGCGGAAATGATCGGGCATGTGAAGACGCTTTACGCAAACTGGTCCAGCATCGCGCTGTATTCAGCCGATGACGTGCCGCTGAAGGCCCGAGTTATCGTCGCCGGCTTTGAAGACCGAGTTGCGGAAGCCGAAAGTTCGCTGACTTTTGACCAGCTTATTCAAAATGACTTCTTCAAAAGGGTTCACGCATTTAAGGAAGCCAGTGGGGAGATCTTCTTCGCTCCTGAGGTTGTCGCCGCGACCATCGATTGCAATACAAAGATCGGAAACAAGTTCGTCGACTTGATTCGCCTTGAGCGGGAGAGAACAAATCCGGAAAGCATCGAGGAAAAATACGGCTACGAGTACGACCAGATTATTTCCGATGCCGCTGGAAAGACTTTACAACTCGTGGACGTGCTCAAGAACTTGCCGGAGGTTGAGGACGGGGAAATGACGGACAGCGCCGGGTTCCGCAGCACCGAGGTAAATCCAGTTAGCCGCGAAGCCAGGCAAGATAGAACGAGCCTGTTCACCTTTGAGTTGTTTGCTGTAAACAAATGGCTTCTGTTGGCTACGATCGTCGTCGTGATGGTAAGCACCACACTCTACTTTTGGTCGAGTCAGTCATCGACGGAAACGTCGTCCGCGGAGAGTGCAAAGGACGTGAGCCTAGAAAACTCGGACCTTGAAGAATACATGCGGACGGGCAGGGCGACCTCGGAGACTTTTTATGCAATAACGCTTCCGGTTTGGGATCAGATGGCGGAAGACAAAAAGCGTGAAATTCTCCAACAGGCGTTGGAGTTCGCTAATAAGAACGGTCAGAAAAACGTCCAGCTCGTCAATTTTCGAGGCCGGAGTGTGGCCTTCGCGTCGCAGAAGAAAGCAGAGATACTCAATCCCTGATTTCGGCCATTATTGTTGGCTGAATGAATAATCCAGACAAGAATGTCGTAATCCCGTCCAGCACCACTTGCCCAGGATTCGACTAAGCTCAATCATGCATTAATTTACGCTCTCACTCGGCTACCGGCACGCCCGTTGCAATCCACACGGCACATGAGCGTTGCCGAATAATCATTTGACCAGACCGCGCGACCAAGGTGTCTCGCGGCTTTGTACGTTGTAACGGCGTGCGCTCAAAGACCATACGAGAAACAACCACTTAGGAGCATAGATGAACGCAAAGAATGTACTGTCCTTTGCTTTGGACAAAGAAGCGAAGTTTGTCTCGGTTCGCTTTACGGACCTGCCGGGTTCCTGGCACCACCTGACGTATCCGATCAGCCAACTGACCGAAGATTCATTTGAGGAGGGATTCGGTTTCGACGCATCGAGCCTTCGCGGCTGGGCGGCGATCAACGAGTCAGACATGCTTTTGATTCCTGACCCGTCACGGTTCTGGCTAGACCCGTTCGCGTCAGAACCAACGGTCTGCCTCATCGCGAACGTTGTCGATCCCATAACAAAGGAAGGTTATGGCCTCGACCCTCGATCGGTGGCAGTTCGCGCCGAGAGCTATTTGAAGTTCACCGGCGTCGCCGACACGGTTTACTTTGGTCCGGAAGCCGAGTTCTTCGTGTTTGATGACGTCTCCTATCACAACAATCAACAGTCAGCGGGATTTACTCTCAACAGCGAAGAAGGGCATTGGAACTCAGGACGCTCGGGCGACGGAGTAATTAATACCGGTTTCCATATTCGTGCGAAAGAAGGATATGTTCCCGTGGCTCCGCTCGACACGCTCATCGGGATTCGCAATGCGATCTCGCTGACGCTTGCCGAGGTTGGAATTGACGTCGAATGCCATCATCACGAAGTCGCTACGGCGGGCCAGTGCGAGATCGATTTCCGCTTCTCGAACCTCCTGCACACTGCCGACAACGTAATGCTCTTCAAGAATGTCGTGAAGAACACGGCGGTCGCCCACGGCAAGACAGCGACCTTTATGCCGAAACCGCTTTACGGCGATAACGGTTCGGGAATGCATTGTCACCAATCGCTGTGGAGGGATGGAGATCCGCTGTTTGCGGGCGATCAGTACGCGGGGCTTTCCGAGATGGCAAAGTTCTATATTGGCGGTTTGCTGAAACATGCACCGGCGCTCGTCGCGTTTGCCGCCCCCACCACAAACAGCTACAAACGCCTCGTGCCCGGCTTCGAAGCTCCAGTCAATCTCGCGTATTCAGCGAGAAATCGTTCTGCGGCTGTACGGATACCGATGTTCTCGCAGTCGCCTAAAGCAAAACGACTCGAGTTCAGGCCGCCCGATCCAAGCTGCAATCCGTACATCACATTCGCGGCACTTCTTATGGCCGGGCTCGACGGAATTCAGAACCGAATCGATCCGGGTGAACCGCTCGACAAGGACATTTACGACCTTCCGCCCGAAGAGCTGGCGAACGTGCCGAGCCTGCCGGGATCTCTTGATGAAGCCCTTAAAGCACTGGAAGCGGATCACGACTTCCTGCTCAAAGGCGACGTCTTCACGACAACGATGATCGACCGGTGGATCTCGTACAAACGCGAGAAAGAGATCACGCCGCTTCGCCTGCGTCCCCACCCGCTCGAGTTTTCGATGTACTATGACATCTAGGAACTTAGATCGCGGCGGACCCGCCGAAGGTGGATACGTCGGACGTATGGGTGCAGACTCCCGACAGCCTCCGATGAGGCAACCGACATCAATACAGTAAACACAAAAACGCCTCGCGTGCACTCAAGCATACGAGGCGTTCGGTATTGATTTACCGTCAGCTTAACTCATGTAAGCTCGTGACGTATAACCCGTGTAGTTGTCGCTCTGGTAATCACCGCGTACCTCGCCGCCTGAGCTCCGCGGTTCCTTCGGTTTCGCCAAGGCAACTGTTATCTCGCGGCCGTCGATCTCGCGGCCGTTGAGTTGGGCGATCGCATTCTCACTTTCTGCTTGCGACGCCATTTCGACAAAACCGAAACCGCGCGAGCGGCAGGTCGCCTTGTCCTCGATAATCTCGCACGAAGTGACTGATCCGACCGTAGCGAACAAATCGCTGAGATCCTGATGGGTTGTTTTGAAGGAAATATTTCCTACGTGTAACCTAACTGACATTTAAATTTTGTTCTCCTTCCCTTTTTTGGGAATGTATAGAAGCGGGTCGAAGCGGATCTGTCGTCGGAAAGAAACTTTCGTGTGAAGGTCGGATTCGGAACTCAAAAAATCTGAGAGCACTTCTGCTGATGTATAAGGCCTGCTCTCGAACTAATCCAGAAAACCGTTAGTGAAGAAGCGCGTCGTGACGCAAGAGTAGGATTAAGCATTAGGATGCAGATAATTACCGGAAATAGCAAATTAGTTTTGGCGTTAGCGAGGGTGACTAGATCGGCGAGTGTCCGTGCCATCCGGTACCGATACAGCGGGAACAGGTATATATACCCTTTCTTCCTCCGCCGCTACAGTCCAGACATCTTTTCGAAGGCTGGACGACAAGAATTCGTCCTTGACCGCGACACGCCATGCAGCTCAGCATTGCCCTCTTACCTGAACCACAGCAGTTTGCACAGCGTTCGTGAACATATGTCGCCTTTAATGTTTCTGCATGCATCTGTTGCCTTTGCGGTTTCGCCCTTCAAAATCATCAATTGGTGCAGCTGACTTATGCTCATCATTGCATTCGCCATCAGCTAAGGCAAGAAAAACTGGAAGCGAGTTGCGAAGACGAAGCGGCGTAAACGATCCTGACGGCTTCGTTGACGCTTGGGTCCGCGGCGATCGCTTCCTGTGGATCGGCCTTTGTCGGAGCGCGGACCGGTTTGTCTAACGCACAGCAATATGTGCGCTCTGGCCATTCTCGTCTCGAGCCACGGCTTGCTATTTCGGGCATAAAGTGTCAGTGTGTATGCTTGCAATCCTACTCTCGCGTCGGCTATTTGACGCGCTTTGTCTTTAACGGTTTTTGGATAAGTTTGAGAGCAGGCCTTAGTTAGAACACAAGAAGTAGCTCTCAGAATTTTTGAGTATCCGAGATCCGGCCTTTCCTAAGTAAAGAGATCCCAAGCCGCGCTCGACACTTCATAGCAGACCCGGCAGACCGGGAAAGGAAATTACACAAATGAAACTTTACGTAGGAAATCTTTCCTTCAATACATCGGCTCAGGAACTGACCGAACTTTTTGGAACGGTCGGAACCGTTCAGTCGGCCAACGTTATCGAGGACCGGGAAACGGGCCGCTCGCGCGGATTCGGCTTTGTCGAAATGTCGTCGCAAGAAGAAGGCCAAAATGCGATCTCGCAGCTTAACGGGAAAGAGATCGACGGACGCGAGCTGAAGGTAAACGAGGCGAAACCCCAAACCAACCGCAACGGCGGCGGTGGCGGTGGTGGCCGGGGTGGCTACGGCGGCGGCGGCGGTGGTGGCCGAGGTGGCTACGGCGGCGGCGGTGGCGGTGGCGGTGGCGGCGGTTATCGCGGACAGAAATGGTAATAGGCCTGGAGCCGAAACAAGATGCCCCGGCTAGCGCCGGGGCGTTTTTGTAAGACAGCATTGAGGATCTTAGGTCGATTTATGGCAATAAATATCTTATCCCTGTCGCGCCGGCACGTATTGGGCGATCTTTATGAAAGGTGCGAGGCGATCACGGCTGCGATCCCGGTCTATCTCGCAACTGAAGAACCGACCCTGCTCGGCCACGTCGATGAATCGCTGGGACATTATGCCGACGCATTCTCTTTTCACCTCGATACTGACTCCTGCAAAAAACTCTCCGCCGGCCAGTATACGTATACCCTCGGCTACGATCATGCAGATCCGAAAGCGAAGGGCTCGCGCCGAAGAATCAGGCTTACCTCAATAACTCTGAAGGGGCGCGAGGGCTACGCGAAACCTATTGGCAAACAACGCTCCGCCGAAGCGGCGCAACCCCCCGAAACGGTCAAAACATAGAAGGCCACGCTTCCCGAGATTCCATTATCGAGCCTATATGATCGCTGCGAACCGAGGGCAGCGCAGTCGCGCCTGCGGAGTTTCGCGTCATAGGATTTTTCAGTATTATTGAATGCGAATCACGGTTAAAGAATAACCGCACCTTGGAGAAATTAATGAGAATCAGATCTTTTGTAGTTCTCGGACTGGCCGGAACCTTTATGTTCGGGGCGTGCTCCTCGTCCACAGATGAGAAGTCGAAGGCGTTGTCAAACTCCGCCAGCCAAGGGAATGTATCGAACTCATCGGTGCCGATCAATCCGGAAAACGCGAATATAGCTTCCGTTTCAAACGGTATGATTGCTACTCCGCAGGCCGCCGATGCTAACACTGCTTCCGCCGCTTCGTCCGACCCGCTGCGACCGCCCAATATGAATCGGCGTTTCGGTGAAAAGATGACCAAGATGAACAGCTCCG
>JBDTWZ010000113.1:0-9979 GCA_040006435.1 Acidobacteriota bacterium | reverse complement strand
TGGTCGAGAGTCTGCCTGGATATTGTCAATTCAACAGAAGGGATGAAAGGGCGAGACCGATGCCGTCTCGCCCTTTGCGTTTGATTACCTCGCGATCGCCGGGATGTCGCCATTCAAGCCGAAGTGGCTTGCTTGAAATGCTCCGTCCGAGCTTCGCAAGATATACCAGTTACCATCCGACGGACGGAAAACTGCGATGTCGGTCTTGTTGTCGGCATCGTAATTTCCGGCGACCGGTACGTCACCATCGAGCCCGAAACGAGTAGCCTGGAAGCCGCCGTTCGAGCTGAAGAGTGTGTACCAGACACCAGTCGATGGCCGATAAACGGTGAGGTCGGACCGACCGTCGCCGTCGAAATCGCCGCGGACGGGGATGTCTCCGCTGAGCCCAAAGTGGGCCGCGCCAAACTGTCCGTCCGAGCTTCTCAGCCAATACCAGGTACCGTCGCTTGGACGAAAGACAGCGATGTCATCGCGTCCGTCGGCATCGACATCCAGCGGGATCGGTTTGTCCTCGGCGAGGCCGAACCGCGTGATAATGAATCCCGTGTTCGAGCTCTTCTTGATATACCAGACTCCGGTGGACGGCCTGTAAACAGCAAGGTCGTTGATGCCGTCGCCGTCGAAATCACCGCGAGTCGCGATGTCCGTTGCGAAACCGAACTGCTCTGAGCTGGTCCCGCCATCGGAACTGCGCTGGATCTGCCAGACGCCAGAGCCGTTCACGTTTCGGAACACCGCCGTATCAGTTCTGCCGTCGCCGTCGTAATCGGCCGACACGACCGTGTCGCCTGCCGTTCCGAACTGGCTCGCGGTAAAGCCTGAACTGTTCAACGAGTACCACACGCCATCGGACGGGCGGAACACCGCCAGGTCATTGCTTCCGTCGCCGTCGAAGTCGGCAAGATTCGAACGCTGAATGAAAGTTCCGCGGATCTCGCCGCCTGGATTATTCACGCTCGTGATTACCGCCGACCAGAGACCGCTCCGGAGTTGGCCGACCTGAATGGCAGAGACGTCGATCGTTACCGCGGCAAAGTTGCCATTGTTACCGCCTACGACACCGAAGTCGCGAATGACGGATCCGGCACCGATGGTTGTTTCGATTCTGGCACCTGTCTGGTTACTTCCAAGGTTATGGAATTCGCCAAAGATGGTAGCCTGAGTTTCGGCTGCATTGAGCGTCACCTTGAACTCGCCGGTCGCACTTGTCGGGGCACCTGCCACTGTAAGATGCGACTCGAACGAGCGTCCCATCGAAGGGCTCGGGCTCGGCGACGGTGAGCCACCGGGTGATGGACTCGGGCTCGGTGACGGACTCGGGCCGGTGAATCCCATAAACGTTCCGCTGAGGATCTGGTTGCCGGCATTTCGAATGACGATCGTCGACCCTGCAACTACAGGCGGAACCGGTTGGCCGCTATCCGTCCGCAGGCGAAGCCGTGCTTCACCACCGCTAAGGACCAAAGAACCGACATTTACGTTGTCAACTATGACCGCTAGCTGCGTTCCGCCAGCCAGATTTATCTGACGAACCTGAACCTCTAGCTCGAGTCGGCTGCTGTGAATTTCAAACTGGGCAAAACCATTTGGCAGGATGCCGTTGAGAGTCGGTCCGGAAAGCGACGCGAACAGATCGCCTGGGTTCGGCGTACCGGTCGGACTCGGACTAGGACTCGGTGAACCTGTCGGTGACGGGCTCGGATTAGGTGAGACTGTCGGTGACGGACTCGGATTAGGTGAGACTGTCGGTGAAGGACTCGGCTCGGGCGAGCCTGTCGGTGAAGGGCTCGGATTAGGTGAGCCTGTCGGTGACGGACTCGGATTAGGTGAGCCTGTCGGTGAAGGACTCGGTGTGCCGCTTGGTGAGCCGGTTGGCGAGGGGCTCGGGAACGGTGAACCTGACGGCGACGGTGTCGGCGTCACAGATCCGAACGTCCCACCGATTACGACGCCATTTGCGTCGGTCAATTGGATCGGCATGCCCTCCGAGATTACCGGGACCGGTTGCCCGTTGTTGGTATCTATAGAGAAGAATACCGTCTGGAACTGGCTCACGCCTGTCTGTCCTATGACGGCGTTATTGACCGAGATCGTCAGGACGGTTCCGGTTGCAAGATTTATGGATGAGCCCGATACGTCGAGACGTCTTCGGCCCGTATCCTCGAGCCTGTATTCCGCAAACCCTGCGGGCGAAACACCTCCGATCGGGGCGCCTGTCAGGCTCGCTCCGATCCGAGTGTCGCTCAATAATTCTTCGGCGCTCGCTGTGCGGTCGCCTATAGCGAATGGGATAAACACCCATAACGCCACCAGCACAAGCAGTGCGCCGAATCTTGCTAAATTGCGATTCGATTTTGTTTTTTTCATTTTCATTACCTTCTTAGATCCTTTTATTTGCTCGAACCGTCCATCGGAAGAGATTTTCCGGAATTCGGTTACATAACACAGTGCTGAGGAAAGGATTGAAAAGACAGTTTCGTAGCGAAAAGAACGAAATGTAGGAAATTTAAGGCGAAGCGTACGGCGGACAGGCGAATCTAGGCGAGAAAGGACCGATACGAAGTCGAAAAGACTGCCTTTGCGTCAGTCCCTGGAGCAAGGACGCTTAATGTGGATCATTCATTACAAATACTGCGGTCGGCCGGGTAACAAGTTTGATTATTGGTAACGGCGCAGAAAGCATCGACTCGAGAGGTTTCCATAAAAATCCCCCGCGAAGGAAGATTGCATTTCCAGCCAAATCCCGTTTCCTCGACCTCATCGACTACATGCGTCGCCGACCGCGTCGGCGGATTGATCGGTCTTACGGAAAGGAGGAGCGCCGTGATCCCCGATACGATCGGAGCCGACATCGACGTGCCTGACCACGCTCCATAACGTCCTCCCGGAATAGCACTGATGATCTCTTCACCTGGAGCAACCGTCCGGACCCAGCGATCGGTGCTGCGATTCTGAACATTAGCCATCGTCGAAAACGTCGAGAGAAGGTCGTATCGAGAGCTTGATCCAACGCTCAAAATATTGTCATCAGTATTGGCGCGCTCGGCGGCAGGATAGATCCTGTCGGCACCGTTGCCGATCTGGCCGCCGTTACCGGCACCGGCTACGATCACGAGGATCTCGTCATTGAATTCGGGAAAAACCTGTTGGCCCGGAACTGGAACCCCATCGCATCCGTGCGTCACGTCCTCGAGGAAAGTATTACTCTGAGCGGTGAAATCTCGCGGGTAACCAAAACTCATGTTCACGACGTCCGCGCCGTGGTTGGCCGCCCAGATAAGGGCGTCTTTGATCTTCCACAGATCGCTTTCGCCATTTTCGTCGAGCACGCGGAGCGGCATTATCTTCGCTTCCGGTGCCATTAGGGCTGCAATGCCGGCGACATGGGTTCCATGTCCATAGGTCGGATTCTGCCGGAGCACACCGACCTCGCTCGGGTCGTTATCGTTGTCGACGAAGTCATAGCCGGGTACAAGTCGGCCCGCGAACGCCGGGTGGTTCAAATCGATACCTGTGTCGAGCACAGCAACGACGATCGGCCGCGCGGTCTGACCCGGCGGTGGATTATTCATGAAACCTCGAGTGATCTGGTGGGCCTGGCTGAGCCTGATCGTGTATGGGAACCACTGTCTCGCGTAGCCCTTGGAACTACCGCCGATCGCCCACGAGCGGCCGATCGCCCACGAACGCCCGAGCGTCCAGGGCAATCCCTCTTTCTCGACTACTTTCAGTTTCCGGTTCGATTCCCGCTGCGAAATCCTCGCATCGCCCTGCATCGCCTGGGCGATCTGACACGGGTTCAGCGAATTATCGTCGCGAATCCGCATCCGATATGTCGGCGGCATGCCGACCTGGTCGATCGGCGTCTGCTCGAGCCCGTATTGCGTTGCGATCGCGGGAAGATCGGGCTGGTTTACCAGATCCAGCAGGATCTGCTTGGGAACGGCTTCACAGGTCTGCGCCCGAACCCCTCCGGCGAAGGCCAGAAACAGTCCGACGATCATCAGCAGATTCGACTTTCGATTCGGAATTAGACTTCTAAACATCACTTAAATTGGGCTCCTTACCTAAACACAGTGCGTCGGGATTAGGTAAAAAAGACGCCCACTCGAAAAATATTATCCGATAACGAAGAACGGCGACCAGTAATACGGGTGCTCGCCTCGGGAAATAAAATTCGTCTGCGCAATCCTTAATGATGCTGCAACGCCGCTTCCACGTTGCAGATTGGCGTAAAGGTCCTTCATAAGTGTGGTCGTGGCCTCGTCGTTAACGGTCCACAAACTGAGTAACAGCGACGAAGCGCCGGCCGAGAGAAACCCGCGGGCGAGGCCGAGGATCTCGTCGCCGGTAAGTACTTTACTGAGTCCGGTTTCGCAGGCGCTAAGGGTAACCAGTTGGGCCTTTAGTTTCTTCGCTGTAACGTCTCGGACCGTTACCCAGCCATCGGCAAGATGAAGGCTCGAGAACATCGGATTATCGGGCCGGAACTGTCCATGGCATGCGAGATGAATAAGATCGAAGGACGACGCATGTTTCTGAAATGCAGCGAAGGTCGCCTGCTTGCCCGTAAACTTTGTTGCGCCCGTTAGAAGCTTTGCCAATTGCGCGACCTCACGGTTAACGAGCGGGATACTCTCGTCGGCGAATGCCATCAGGAGCGCGTTTGCCGGCGACGGCTTCGACCTCTGAGAATTCAGTCGCATCCACACCGCCGCGCTCGGCGAGTATTTCACTTCTCGCGTTTCGACAACATACTTGTCGCCGTCAAGTAGTGCGTGAAACGGGATGTAATTGAGCACGCCCACCGGAACAAGAACAATATGTCTGACGTCCAGGCCGCGAATGACACGGTCGAGCAGAGCGTCGTGCAGTTTCTTCAAATAGAAATCCGCGCGCGCCTTCAGTTGTACACTGAACGGCGCCATCGCCGAACCACCAAACCGAAGCGCTTCAAACTGAAAACGCAGCCCTTCGAGCAGCGTCGATATTTCTTTTTCGGACGCGATGTCGCTGAAATACTCGATACGGTCGTTGGCGATGACGAACACCGAGTAGCGGCCGGCGTGTTGGACAAATTCGATCAAGGCCGTCCGGTCGCCAAGCTGTTTCTGGAGCGTGCGAATATCAATTTTGCCGGACCGTTTTCTTACGTCTGATCGTAAGGAGCTCTGCGCCCGAAGCGAATAGGCAGCAAGGCGTTTCTCGCGGTCGCGGATCTGCGTCTGCAGTTTGGTAGCATCGGCATCATCTTCAGCCCGCGCAAGGCGGCTGTAATACCAATTCAACTCTTCCCGGAGTTTTACCGAAACAGCGTTAGTTCGGCCGGACTCAGATGAAGCGACTGCGTCGAGTAGAGAACGGGATCGTGCCCGCTCCACCGAAATGAAAGCATTTTCGAGATCACCCTGCCCGAGATATAGCTGTATCAGGTTCTCATAGGGTTCGAGAGATTTTGCAAGGAATGCCATCCGGAACTCTTCGCCCGGCAAGGGCGCACGCGCCGACTCCGCCGCTTCGATCGCCGACTCGAATAGTGTTTCCGCATTTTCCAGGTCACCGGTTTCGCGTGCAATGACACCGAGTGAATTCATTGCGGCCTGAGTGATTGCCCGTTGCTCGAGCTTTTTTGACTCCTTGAGGGTCCGTTTGAGCAGATCCTCAGCGTCGTCGAATCGGCCTGTCCTCGAAAGGATCTCGCCGCGAAGCCATGCTGCAGAAAGCCGCAGTCGGACATTCTCGGTCTTATCAAGTTCGGTCGCCGCATCGTCTGCGATCGAGCTTGCGCGCGGGTAATTACCTTGCGAGAGCTCGAGGGAAGCGAGTGTCAGCCGCGCGGCAGCCGAGGCGGTCGGGTTCCGTTCACCCTCGAATAATTTGGCGGCGCCGCGTAATTCCGCTCGAGCACTTGTAAAGTTTTTTGTCGATATCAAGGCACGGCCAAAGTTCACTCTCGCTCTCGCCTCTTCGGCCCGCATCTTCAAACGGTGCAGCGTGGGAATGAGTCGCCGGTAGATCTCAGAAGCTTCGGAGGTGAGATTCAGCTCAGCGTAAATGTCGGCGATTTCAAGCTCGGCGACCGCGGTCTGATGCGGCATGCCAAGCTTTTCGTATTTTTGCCGCGAAAGCTCCAGCATTCTCATCGCCTCGGCGTATCGGCCTCGAAACAGAGCGAGGTTGCCCATACTTGCTTCGATCTCGGCGATCGTAACGTGCATCTTCGCGCGGCGGGCACTAGTCAGGGCGTGAGCATAAAACTCCTCAGCCCGCTTAAAGTCGTTCAGCTCGGCATACGTATTGGCCAACCCGTTTTCGGCCATCGTTTGCCACTCGCGTTCGCCAAGTTTCTTAAACCGGCGATGTGCCGAAAGACAATATGTTTCGGCGAGCCTGTACAGATCGCGTCGCGAGACGATGTTACTGAGATTCATCTCGATCTTTCCGGCGGCAAGCTGATCGTCATATTTATTGAAAAGCTTGAGCGCGTTTTCGCCGGTTCGCTGTGCGGCACTGTACTTACCCAACATCGCCAAAGCAATGAGCTTGGCAACAAGCGGCTGTGCCGATTCATGTTCGTCGCCGAGTCGCAAAAGAAGTCGCGAGGCGGCATCAAGATTCTTCACGGCCGATTCCAGCTTTCCGCTCGTAATATCGGCGATGCCGTCAACCCAGTGTGAAAGGGCCGTCGTCTCTTTATCCGGCGCGACGTCAGAAAGCGTTTTCAGCGCCGCGGCGGCCATTCGCGTATTGGCCGGTTCGGAGGTCCAGATGCGGTAGCAGTATGCCTTTAGCTCGCGCGCGAGGCGTCCGTCGGCGAGTGTCGGATTCTCGGCCAGCAGCTTCCTGCGCTGGCTGTTGTTCCGGGCTCGGATCAGCTGTGCGGCGAGTGTAGATCGTTTCATGTCTGAACCGGATTACAAGAACGATATTAGCGAAAGATAAAAAAAGCGGGAAGCCGCTTTCGGTCCCGCAATTATTTTCGTCGGATTGAGGGACGATCTCTCGCCTAGGAAATTTCTACCGATTTAAGTGTTATCTCTACTCCTGGACTGTGGATCGTGAGCTCATAACGGCCGGCCGGAACGTTATCGAACCGAAATTCACTGGTTTCGCTCGCAGCCGCTTCGAAACTGCGGTCGTCATCGAACAGCCGCGTCGTCGCGTTCTCAAAGCCGTCTCCGAGGACCTGTCCGCGGACGGTGAAGCCGCTCGTCGACTCTTCGATCCTAATGTCGACGGCATGGTCATCGGCGCGGTAAAGCATCTGGCGAGCGGACGAGGTTGATGCGGAACGCTCCCCAAAAGCGGGTTGGTTCTGACCAATTTCCATCTGGAAGACCGCCGCCAGCTTCTTAACAAAAGAGGCCTTAGGTACGACGGCACGCGTTCGGTAAAGATTGCTCGCCCATCGCCGCGAATCGGCCGGAGCGTCGACGGAATCGTCCCGTCGCATCAGGTCAATAATGTTTTGTAGGTTCTTTTCTGTGGACATTTCTTTACGCGGTCTCTGGCCGCTTCATAATGAACAGTGTGTCGGAAAATCGAATAAAGACAGATTATTTCGCTAACTCCTCCCTTCGCCTTCGGCAATGGTCCGTAAAGCGGATCGTGGTCCGCACCGAACTCGCCGAGCACGATCCGGACCACCTACTTGCTCAGCAGCTTCTCCAGTTTCTTCAGACATCGCGATCGGAGCGGACTGATGCTGGTTTCTCCGACGCCGACCGCCCGCGCCACATCGGCATAGCTTGCCGCAGGGACGCCCAGATAGAGCATCGAGAGAATTGTCTGACAACGTTCCTCGAGCTGGAGGAGAGCTGCTCTGATCAAGTGCTGCTGCTCGAGCTCAATCAGCATGTCGTCGGCAAGCGGCGATTCGTCCACGAGATTGGCCATCTCGTAATCCATTTCCTCTTCGGTTTTGGGCGAATGCAGACCCTTCGATCCGCGGAAGGACGCCCACGTCTTGAACTTTGCAGTCGTCACGATCCACGAACGTATCTTCTCGGGCTGCTCGATATCATCAAGCTTTTCGAAAAGCGTAAGAAAAACTTCTTGAAACACATCGGCCGCCGCAGCATCCGTCAACCCGGCGCGGCGCGGAATCGCGAAGATAAGACGCTGATAGCGGGCCACGAGATCGTCCCAGGCTCTTTGATTGCCCTGCCTGCATTGGCGCACCAGCTCGGCATCGGACCGTTCAACGCCCGTTGCGAGAAATGTGCCCGCCGAATTTTCATGTTTGGCCGTGCTCATCCGGTTAGATGATTCTCATTCAAAAAGCACCTCAATGGCAATGTCCGCCGGAAAAGGTCTATGATAATATTTGTTTCTCGCATCTATAAAACTTTTGAATCGAAAGGGCCGCTGCTTCGGCTCTTTTCAATCTGATGGATAAATTTTTGGTTCGAGGCGGGAGACCGCTCAACGGAAAGATCGAGATCGGCGGTGCAAAGAACTCGGCATTGCCTTGCCTCGCGGCGACACTCCTCACCGAAGAGACGGTCACGCTTCACAACGTTCCATACGTAAAAGATCTGATCACACAGCGGCGCCTGCTGGAAGATCTCGGCGCCACGGTGCTGACTCCGGAGCTGCGCACCCATAAGGTCACCGCAAACAACATCCAGCTTTTCGAAGCTCCGTACCATCTCGTCAAGACGATGCGCGCCAGCGTCCTCGCGCTCGGTCCCCTGCTCGCGCGATTCGGTCAGGCGAAAGTTAGTTTACCCGGCGGATGCGCGATCGGAACGCGTCCGATCGATCTGCATCTCAAGGCATTCGAGCAGCTCGGGGCGACCGTCTCGCTTGAGTCCGGTGATGTCGTTGCACGAGCGCCAAAAGGACGACTCACCGGCGCCGACATTTCCTTTGAGAAAGTTACGGTCACTGGAACCGAGAACGTGATGATGGCCGCCGCGCTCGCCGACGGGACGACGGTTATTCACAACGCTGCGCAAGAGCCGGAGATCGAAGATCTTGCCGAGCTATTAAATAAGATGGGTGCTCGGATCAATGGGGCGGGGACAGCAACGATGGAGATCGATGGCGTCGAATCGCTGGGCGGCGCCCAGCATACAATTATTCCCGACCGCATCGAAACGGGTACGTTCATCGTCGCGGCGGCAATTACGAACGGCGAGCTCGAGGTCAAGGGATGCAATCCCGATCATATCCGTGCGGTGATCGCCGAGCTTCGAGCCGCCGGGGTCGAGATCGAAGAACTGAATCCGAGCACGCTGCTGGTGAAATGCTCGAGCGGCGGTCTGAAAGCGAACGATGTCACGACCGAGCCGCATCCGCTATTTCCGACTGACATGCAGGCGCAGTACATGGCGTTGATGACGCAGGCTGAGGGTACGTCGAAGATCACGGAAACGATCTTCGAGAATCGTTTCATGCACGCCTCTGAGTTGATCAGGATGGGTGCCGACATCCACATCTCCGGAAACACGGCGACGGTTCGCGGATCGGCGCATTTGACCGGAGCTCCGATCCTCGCATCGGATCTTCGTGCGTCGGCATCGCTTGTTCTCGCCGCGCTCTGTGCATCGGGCGAAACGCTGATCGACCGCGTTTACCACATAGATCGAGGCTACGAAACGATCGTCCGGAAGCTGCGTTCGATCGGCGCCGACATCGAAAGGATCACTGATAATCTCGCGACGGAGGAGTGAACAGTAAGCAGTAAGCAATAAGCAGTAAGCAGTAAGCAGTAAGCAGTAAGCAGTGAGCAGTGAGCAGTAAGCAGTAAGCAGTAAGCAGTAAGCAATAAGCAATAAGCAATAAGCAATAAGCAGAGCTTTTTGAACGTTATTTTACAAGATGAAGCGGGGAGAAGGAGAAAGATATGAAGGACTTCCGAACCCTGCAGGTGTGGCGCAAGGCGCATGAGCTGACGCTCGGTGTTTATAAAGCGACGAATCTGTTTCCTACTGACGAGAGATTTGGCTTGACAAGCCAGATGCGAAAGTCG
>JBDTWZ010000112.1:0-10099 GCA_040006435.1 Acidobacteriota bacterium | reverse complement strand
GCAAGCAAACTGTTAACGAAAAAAACAGAAACTGTTTCATACCGATTTTCCTCCTCATAACTATGAGCAAACGTAAACGGGCAAGACGGTTTTGTCCGTCTCTCCCAAAAATAGAACGGAACACAGGGTCTCTCTGAAGAGCCGAGTGCGACCGTCCCGAACGATCTAACGCGCCGTCTGAATAAGATCAGTCCACACGCATCCCGTAGAACACACCCTTGTTCGCAAACCGCGTAACGCCTTACTAAAATGCTATGTCGTCGATAATACACTACTTTGTAGATCATCGACTGTGAATTTTTCAATTTGGTGCCGGGCGTGGAAGACGGAAGACAGAGGCAGGGGCAACCGGTTACCAAGAAAAAGGATCGGAGGCGTTAACCTCCGATCCCGTTAGTTTGGACAGATTATGCTGCTCTATCTTGGCGATGTCACCACACCCGTAGCGGATGCCGTGATCATAACCTGCGAACCGGCACCGATATCGATGTTGTCTCGATTTTGAGCGAGAATCGCACCCGCAGTCGCGCCGGAATTCGCGGCGGAATCAACCGGGACGCCGGAAATTGCACCGATCAACGCGCCGAGAATCCCGCCTACGCCGCGAGTCGGCTGGGTTGCGCTCTGCGCCCTCTGGTTCGTTACCACAACCATGTCACCGCCCGCGGCTGTAACCGCATCGACGGTTCCGGCAAAGCGATATGTCTGGCCGCTCGAAAGGCTAATCGTGTCGAATACGAGCAACACACGAGACCGGCCCGCCACACGGCCGGCAGGATCCTCGGAGATTACGCGGCCACCGATGATGGCGCCCCGATACTGACCGGGCGCCGTAACGTCCATCGTGAACCGCTCTGTTCCCTGCGAGCCTGTGATGCCGCTCCGCAATTCCGCGCTGAGGCGCGTTCCCGTCGGTACAACGAACGAATCGTTTACCACCGTGGATGCACCGCCAGTGTCGGTATTAATGTTCACAGCGTTCCACCGTGCAACGTTTGCGATCTTATCGTAAACGCTCGACACGGTAATGCTGTTGTTGCCGCTCTCGAGATAGATCCGTCTCGTTACCTTGAGCCGTCCATCGTCCATCGGTAGAAACGTCAAATAAAAATCGCTGGAGCGCTCGCCCTGGTAATTGATTATCAAGCCATCCTCGTCAGCCGTAGCTGTCGTTGTGACGGTCCGTCCGCGGGCGTTTGTTTCGGGGCGTGCGACACCGTCCGCCTGAAATGTAACCTGCGGCAGAATGCTCGATGCCAAACTGACCGTAGTATTGTTCTTCTCGATGACGATTATCTCGGGTGAACTTAACCGCTGCTCGAGTCGACGTCTATAACCTTCCCGCTCTATCGTCGGGGTAGTCCTTAATGCCTGATCGATCTCCGCGGTGGAATTTTCGCTCAGGCTTGAGTTGATCCGGTACGTGCCCGTGATCCTCGCGTCGAAGTTTCGCGATCCACCCATGCCGCCGCCGGTCCAATCCCTATTCGAAGGTAGCGACTGGTTCCAATTCCAATCTACCTTGTAATACGTCGCCAGCGTGTCGAGGTCCGCTTTGAGATTGCGCCACTGGGCCTCGCTCTGCGCGTTCAATCGGTTACGATTCATGAACTGATCGATGTAGGTCGCACGTGTGAGCACATCGGTTGCATCGACACTCGATGATTGTCGAGTATCGATACTACGCCTGAGCCGGAGCTCCGCAGCTACCAGTTCCGCAATATAATCTGCCACCGCTTCGTCGGGTTGATCCGCAGAGGTATCGCTCCTCAGGGCTACATCCATCTGGCGCTTGTAATTATTTGTTTTCAATTCAATGCGCGAGAGCAAGGTCAGCATCTGGCGATCCGAGACCGTGTACGAAATAACGGGCGGGGAGGGCATATTGGCCGGCGTCACTCGTTGGTTCCAGTTCCAACCGACTCGATTTGATGTCGCCAGTGTCGTGAAGTCGCGCTTGAGGCTGCGCCACTGCGTCTGGGCGGAAGGCGTTACACGATTTCTCACGAGATATTGGTCAATGAGAGTCGCATTGGCAAGGGCGTCTCTGAGATCCATCGCAAGCGGGGCGCGATTATCTAACGTCTCATGCAATTTCGTTACGCTCTGTTCGAGCGTTGTGAGATATTCCGTAAATTGGTCCGGTGTTTCAGTGTTTGTGTTTGTGTTTGTGTTCGTGTTTCTATCGGCGAAACGCTGAGCTTCGTCCTTTAGAACGTCTATTTTTGTCTCAATTCTGATCAGAAGCGTTTCAGTCTGTCGGGTGTTCGTGCGGGCAGCGGTGATCTGCGCAGATGCAGAAACGGTCGACAAGACCAATGTAATCATGCTTAAAACCGTTATAAAGAATAATTTAGCTTTCATATTTGTCCCTCCTGGAAAAAACCACCTTATAGATAGTGGCTTGCTTACGGATCTACATGGCAATGACCGTGCCACCAATCCCGTTCATAAAGCGAAAAGGCATCGGGCCGCGAGGCCGAATGCCTTTTCGAACAAGTCTAGTTGACCCGGATTACCGGCCCCTGAGAATCGAGCCTAAGATACTCGTAAGAATATTGGTTGAGATCCCCGACTGTGATCCGTAGCGCGATGTGCGGTTGTAACCGTCCTGATATCCGCGCTGGCGGCCTTGCTCGTAATACTGATCGTACTGGCCGTCGCCGTAACCCTGGTTGCCGTAAGAGCCCTGATTGCCGTAAGAGCCCTGATTGCCATAGCCGCCTCGGTTTCCGTACTGGCGAGCCTGTTGGCCCTGGCGATAACCCTCCTGATAACCCTGGCGTACAGCCTGTCTCATCCTTTCAGTATCGCGGCCACGATTTGTGTAATAACCACCATTGTTGCCATACCCGTCGTTGTTGGTACGACCATAGCCGTAGCCATTGTTGTCGTTGTAGCCGTCGTTATCGTTATCGTTGTAGCCGTTGTTATTATAGCCATCGTTGCGTTCATAGCGCTGATGCTGTCTCACGGCCTGTCGCTCTTCTTGCTGATGGCGCCGCAACGCTTCGGAATTACCGTCGTCGTCACGTTCGTGACGTTGATGATGCTTCAACGCACGCTTTTCCTGTTTGCGGTGGCTATTTTTACGCTGGCCCTGGTTATTCTGGTTATAGTGACCATTGTCCTGCGGGTAGTAACCGCCCTGAGCATTTGCCGTCAAACCGCCCGCTAAAACTACAGCAGCTCCGATCACTGCCATTCCGAAAGTATTTTTTATTGCTCTAATCATTTATATATTCTCCTCTGACCTGCCGTAATCGAAAGGCGTGTCGGTATTGCAAATCCGCGGCCTCTTATCCCGCGTACAAAGCAATGCCCGTGCCCGCGTCTCGATTCGATAAAACGCTAGTAAAAGCACGATCGGGCAGTTGATTGAATACGGTAATCGTATGGAAACGCACGATACGAGAGGGGCCGGATCGATTGGGGATCGCCGATTACAAACTGCGGAGTGCGGATTGCGGAATGCGGAATTCTGGGCACCGATCACCAGGCACTGCCCACAGCCTATTTCCTATCACACAGTTCGCGGTACTTGCAGGCCCTAAAATTCCCGAGCGCGGTTATTCCGGATCTTCGTGTACGCGAAGTTCATACCGTCGCAGACAAACAATCCGAATGGGATTTTCGCCGCGAAAGCTTGAGTGGAACGATCCGAAAACTCGCAGGTGATATCGTTTTCACAAATCCATAAGGATGCGCCCCTTACTTGCCCAAAAATCAAAATCGACGGACAATCGGTTAGCTACCAATGCGGTTGCCTTCGGCACGATCGCTGCACCCGGAAATAAATTCTTAAATACGATGTCGACGAGTTGGGCCAAATTTTTTGGAAGTTCGCTCGGAGTAATCCTCTTCACGGTCATCTGCGTTCACGCACAGAGATCGGGCGGGCGCTTGTCCGGGAATGTCTCGGACAAGGACGGCAAGCCCATTGCAGGCGTGACGGTCGTCGCAACTAATCAGACGAGTTCGGAATCGTCGTCGCGTGTCACGGCCGCCGATGGAAGTTACGCGTTCCGACTGGCGGCAGGTGCATATCGGATCGAAGTTCGCCCACCGTATGAGGCTCGATTTGAGCGCGGCAAGACCGAGGAGTACGGCGTTTACTCGAACGTCATCTGCGATGAGTCGAAAAAGAACTGCGCGCTTTTGGAGAACATAATCGTCGGCGGCGACGTGACGCGGAAGATCGACTTCCAGGTCGAACGGACGGTGGAGGACATCGAGGATGTGTCTGGCGTCGCGGAGAAAACGAAGGCAGGTGCCCGGGAATTTCGCGATCGTTGGCGGATCGAGTTTCCCGAATACGATCGATACGGTGACGAAGGCGCACGCGGCCGCGATATTCCCTTCCGGCGGGGACGCTGGTATAACCCGTACGAGAAGAACGTCCTGAAGGGCGATCTGCCGATCTTCGGTGATGACTATTTCCTGATCTTGTCGGGCGTCAGCACGAGCGGGATCGAGATCCGCCGGACGCCTTCGGGAAATAACGTCAGCTCGAACGAACCTGACAGCAACAATTTTTTCGGGCGCCCCGAGAGCCTTTCCTTCAATCAGACTATCCAGCTTTCATTTGAGTTCTTCAAAGGCCAGACAGTTTTTCGCCCGCGGCAATGGGCGATAAAGATCTCGCCGACATTCAGCGTGCCGAACTATCTGAACGCCCGCGAGAACGGCATCGTCAACATCGATGTTCGCCGAGGAACTAATCGCGTCGACATGCACGCGTCGCTTGAGGAAGCATTCGCCGAGGTTAAGCTCTTCGATGTCAACGACAACTACGACGCAGTTTCGGTGCGTGCCGGAATACAGCCGTTCAACGCGGACTTTCGCGGATTTTTGTACTCGGACAACAACCTCGGCGCACGCCTGTTCGGAGCATTCTCAAATAACAAATCACAATTCAACGTCGCATATTTTCGTCAGCTCGAAAAAGATACGAACAGCAATCTGAACTCGCTTGAAAAGCCGAGGAACCAGAACGTCTATGTAGCGAATTTCTTCCGTCAGGATTTTCTCGTAAAGGGTTACACGATCCAGGGTGTCGCGGCATTCAACGACGATCGGGCGAGCACGCATTACGACAGCAACGGTTTTATAGTTCGGCCGGCCCTTGTCGGCAGCGCTCGGCCGCACTCGATCAAGGCGGGGTATGTCGGCGTTAACGGCGATGGACACATCGGTTGGCTAAATCTTTCAAACTCGTATTATTTCGCGTTCGGCGAAGATGACTTCAACCCGATCGCCGGTCGCCGCACGAACATACGCGCACACATGGCCGCGGCCGAAGCGTCGGTCGATCGCGACTGGCTGCGTTATCGGGCGTCGGTGTTTTACGCGTCGGGCGATAAGGATCCAACCGATGACCGTGCGACCGGTTTTGACGCGATCTTTGACGATCCGAATTTTGCGGGAGGACAGTTTTCATACTGGAGCAGGAACGGGATCAGGCTTGTATCGACCGAGATCGGCCTTGTCCAGCCGAACAGCTTGTTGCCGAGTCTGCGTTCGAGCAAGACCGAGGGACAGGCAAATTTCGTCAATCCCGGTATCATGATCTTCAATCTCGGTGTCGATGCGGAATTGACGCAAACCGTAAAGGCCGTGGCAAACGCAAACTACCTGCGTTTCGATCGGACGGAATCGCTCGAGTATGTTTTGTTTCAGCCGCGTGTCCGTCACGAGATCGGCACCGACTTGAGTCTCGGCGTCGTCTATCGCCCGCTGTTGATAAATAATGTGACGTTTACGTTTGGCGGAAACATCTTTTTGCCGGGCCGCGGTTTTCGCGATGTGTACACCGACCGGTCGCGTAACTGTCCGATCCCAAGCTTCTGCGGCGAAACGGTTCCGAATCCGACAAAGACGCAGTACACGCTGTTCAGCCAGATGAAGTTGATATTTTAGGGTCGGTGGTCGGTGATCGGTGAGCCGCGTCAGCGGCAATTGAATTTAGCCGTTGGCTTCAGCCCACGGTATCGTCAGCGGGATTGGCGTCGTAACAACGATTGAGGACACCGCATGCAATGAAAAAAAAGGCGAAACTAAAGATCATTGTGGTTGGACTGTTTGCGGTCTGCGTCGCTGCGGCATCCTGGAAGAACGAACCGATTGGGGCGAGGGCCGTGACATCTCCGCATCCCGCTATCCCGGATGCCGTCCTGACCGAGCCGGCGGCATTGCCGAAACAAACCGCCGCCGCCGCCGCCGAAGGCTGTCTGAAGTGTCACAACAATATCGAGCCGATGCACCGATACAACGCGAGCGGTGATGTTTTCGACGAACTTAAGGAAGGAAAAGATGCGCAGGGCCTCTCGTGCACGTCATGTCACGGCGGAAATCCGGCGGCAACGACGCAAAAAGAGGCGCATGTTCAGCCGCGTTTTCCGAAGCAATGGAATTGCAAGGACGGCAACTGCTCAAGCCGAAATCCCGAACGGACTAACACGCTTCTCACAAAAGAGAGCTCGGAGTTCGTACGGTTCATCAACCCCGGAGATTTTCGCGTCGTCGCACAGTCATGCGGTGAATGTCACGCCGACGAGAATCAAAAAGTTTCGCGAAGCATGATGGCACACGGCGCGATGCTCTGGGGCGCCGCTCTCTATAACAACGGAGCGTACCCGATCAAGGACGCTCGATTCGGCGAAAGCTACGCGGCGGATGGAAGTCCGCAGATCCTGTTTCAAATCCCGGAACCGACCCGTGAACAGGAAGCATTCCAGGGCTTCGTTCCGTCTTTGTATCCGCTTTCGCGGTGGGAAGTTTCGCAGCCGGGAAACATTCTGCGCGTATTTGAACGCGGCGGAAGACGCCGTCTCGAAGTCGGACTTGCCGATAAGGAAGAAGAAGGCGGCAAACCGGACAAGGGCCTCAGCCCACGCGGGCTCGGGACAAACAATCGGACCGATCCGGTTTATCTAGGCATTCAGAAAACTCGTCTGATGGACCCGACGCTGAACTTTCTTGGGACGAACGATCACGCCGGCGACTACCGCTCCGCGGGCTGCACGGCTTGTCACGTCATCTACGCAAACGATACAAGTGTCGCCTCGGCTGGTCCGTACGCGTTTGCGGGAAATCGCGGGATGTCACAGTCGGCCGACACGAGCATCCCGAAAAATCAATCGGGTCACCCAATAAAGCATCAATTCACATCACAGATCCCGACGCAGCAATGTATGTCGTGCCACATGCATCCGGGGACCAATATGGTCGCGACCTACCTCGGGCAAACCTGGTGGGACAACGAATCGGACGGAAAATTCATGTACCCGTCCGATCGACAGATTGATCCCAGTCAGGCTGAAGAGGCGCGCAAGCTCGACAAGAATCCGGAGGGCTCAAGCCTCCGTGGCCTGTGGTCCGACTCGATCTTTCTCGAAGAGACCGGTACCGACCTTTTCAACCGTAAATTACGGTCGGTACAGTTTGCCGATACACACGGCCACGGTTGGATGTTTAAGAAAGTCTACAAAAAAGATAGAAAAGGAAATTTGCTCGATGCCGAGGATCGTGTTGTTGCTCCGGACGATCCGAAGAAGTTTAAGAAAGCGGTCCATCTGGCGGATATCCATCTTGAAAAAGGAATGCACTGCGCCGATTGTCACTTCCGTCAGGACAATCACGGCACCGGGATCCTCTATAACGAGCCGCGTGCGGCGGTTGAGATCGGCTGTGTCGATTGTCACGGATCGATGCGCGATCGGGCAAGCGGCATCACAAGCGGCTCGGCGGCACTCGCACCGGAAAACAAGAACGAGATCGCGCTGCGTGAACGGACGAATAGATCTCTAATCGGCCGCGACCTGACGCGGCTCAGATTTAGATCGCCCGATGGCCGACGCCTCGCCGTCATGGAGATACTCACACGCGACACGAAACGAGTGGACTCGAGTGGAAATGAGATCGAGTTGAAGAAAGGCGATGTCATCCAGAACTCGATCGTCGAGCCCGGCCGCTGGTGGCGCGTAAAGCAAACTGCCGACACAGTCACACCGGAGAGTCCGGACTACAACGAAAAGAGCGCCTACGCGAAAACGATGCAGAAGGACAACGAGACGTGGGGCGATGCGAATGTCGGCAACGAAAAACTCGCCCACCGCGAGAACAGCATGACGTGCTATGCATGTCACACGTCATGGGTGACGAGCTGTTTCGGCTGCCACCTGAGCATGGAAGCGAATCGCAAAATGCCGAACCGTCATAACGAAGGCGGCGACTCGCGAAATTTCACATCTTACAATTATCAGGTCATCCGCGATGACATTTTTATGCTTGGGCGTGACGGGACGGTGACCGGCCACAAGGTTGCACCGGTCCGTTCGAGTTCGGCCGTTCTCGTCAGTTCTCGAAATCAGAATCGCGAGTGGATCTATCACCAGCAGCAGACAGTTTCCTCCGAAGGCTTCTCGGGCCAGGCTTTCAACACACACGTACCGCACACAGTTCGCGGCCGCGAAACGCAAAGCTGTTCAGATTGTCACGTTTCCAAAGAGAAGGACAACAATGCGTGGCTCGCTCAGGTCATGCTGCAGGGAACGAACTTTGTGAATTTCATGGGCCGCTATGTTTTTGTCGCGACCGGCGATGCCCTAGAGGCCGTCGCGGTCACCGAGCACGCCGAGCCGCAGGCCGTGTACGGCAGCAATTTGCATCGCCTTGCTTACAAGCACAATTTCGAAAAGTTTGTCGCGGGCGGTCGCGAGCTGCACGAGTACTACGAGAACAAAGGGCGACCGGAAGCTCTGCAGGTGCAGGTCCGCGGCGAATACGCATACGTCGCCGCTGGAAAGGGCGGGCTGCGTGTCTACGATATCGCACAGATCGATCACAAGGGATTCTCGGAACGTATCGTCACGGCTCCGGTTTCTCCGCTCGGTCAGCGCTTTTATGTTGGAACCAAATACGCGACGGCGGTCGCCGCACCGTCGACACTCGCGGTCGATCCGGCTCGGTGGAGAACGGTTCGAAATGACGACGGCAGCTATACCCAGATTCCGCCCGATGAAGCGGTGAAGATGCACGAAGCAGCGTTGCAAAGCGGCAAACCAAGTCCGGTCATAAATGAAGAGCAGCCGATCCATCCGCTCTACGCGTATATCTACGTCGCGGACAAGTACGAAGGTCTCATACTCGTAAATGCGGCAACGCTGCTCGACGGCGACCCGCGTAATAATTTTCTGACGCGTGCGCTCACATTCAATCCGCAAGGTGCTTTGACGGGCGCGACCAACCTGACTATCGCCGGAAATTTTGCGTACGTCACGACAGATCGAGAATTGGTGATCGTCGATCTTTCTATTCCGCTTCGGCCGAAGATCGCGTCGCGGATCGCGTTCAACTATCCGAAAGCGGTTGCCGTTCAATTCCTGTACGCTTTTTTGGTCGACGCGGATGGAATGCATGTCATTGACATCAGGGAATTGCAATCGAAAGGCGAGGTGCGTCGAGTTGAGTCGGCGGATGTTCCACTGAGACAGGCTCAAGATATTTATTTAGCTCGAACCTATGCGTACATCGCCGGCGGGAGCGAAGGCGTCGCCATTGTCGACGTTGAACGGCCCGAATCCCCGAGGCTCGAACAGATCTTCAGCGACGGTGGCAATCTCGACGACGCACGCGCCGTGAAAGTCGCAATGACCAACGCAAGCCTTTACGCGTACGTTGCGGATGGAAAGAACGGACTGAAGATTCTGCAACTGACCGATCCCGAAACGATGCCCGAATATGCCGGCTTTAGTCCGCGTCCCGCCCCGCGGGTTATCGCAACCCTCAAGACGAAAGGCAAGGCCCTCGCAATCTCAAAAGGACTCGACCGCGATCGCGCGGTTGACGAAAGCGGTAATCAGATCGCGGTTTTTGGTCGGCGCGGAGCTCGTCCGTTCACGTTCGACGAATTGACGCGAATGCTGCGCACGTACGATGGTACCGGTGATTTTTTTCTGGTGTCGGATGAGCCGCGGTGAACGACGAGGGATGAGGGATGAGGGATGAGGGATGAGGGACGAGGGATTTTGCTTACCCCTCATCACTTATCACTTATCACTTATCACTTACCACTTATCACTTATCACTTATCACTTAT
>JBDTWZ010000111.1:0-10145 GCA_040006435.1 Acidobacteriota bacterium | reverse complement strand
CAAGACACGAAACCAGAAACCAAGAGTCAGATCCGCTTCGATCCGCCTAATCCGCCCCATCCGCGTTCAAAAAAACCGTTCGTTTCATCGCCTGCTCCGACTTTTCAGACATCCTGCTAGTGGCTCTGCCTCGGCTCGAAGCACTTCGTCCCCGTTTCGCAGACATATACGGCTTCGGCTTCGAGATCAAGCGTTTCCATTTGAATAGTCAGGTGGTCGATGCCGAACCGGTCATGCAGCTTCGTGCGAACAATCGCCAGGAGCTCAGAATGTAAGACCGAATCGCCATGACTGATGTGCGCCGAAAGAGCTTCGATTCCCGACGATATCGTCCAGACATGCAGATCGTGAACACCGCCAACGCCCTCGGTTTCGAGGATGGTCGTTTCGACGGCTGCGAGATTTATGTGACGCGGCGTGCCTTCGAGAAGGACATTTACCGATTCGAGGATCAGCCGCCACGCGCTCAGGATGATGATCGCGCTGATGAATATGCTTCCGAAAGCGTCGGCCCATAACCATCCGAGTGTCCAGATCAGAACGCCGGCGATGATAGCCGCGACCGATCCGAGAAGATCGCCGATCACGTGCAGAAACGCGCCGCGCATATTCAGATCGTGTTTGTGATCCGAATGGAGCAGGTAGGCCGCGATCAGGTTAACGATAAGACCGCCGATGGCAATAATAGTGAGCGGAGTACCGGGGATGTCGGGAGGATCTTGCCAGCGACCGATCGCTTCGTAAATTATCCAGATAGAGAGCAGGACCAGTGCGATCCCGTTGACAAAGGCGGCGAGAATTTCAAGTCTGTAGTAGCCGTAAGTTTTTTTTGAAGTAGCCGGACGTGCCGCGAACCAGATCGCAAAAAGCGTCAGCGTAAGGGCCGCAACGTCCGTCAGCATGTGGCCCGCGTCCGCGATCAGGGCGAGCGAATTGGTCAGCCATCCGCCGACGGCCTCGGCGATCATGTAAACGAACGTCAAGACCAGAGCGATCTTAAGCGCCGTCAAGCTCCTCGACGATCTCCGCTCGTGTTTGTGTTCCTTCTCCGATGTCGTACGCCGTTACCTCTAGAATCTGCGCAGAATCTTCGCATTTCGCAATCCAAGAACAAATCCGCCTCGATTGCCGCTGTCATCGCCGAGCTCGATCGCGACCTCGGAGAGCGGCGTCGAAACCTGCAAGCGAAACACTCCGTCTCCCGCGGCGAATACCTGTCTCCCCTGTGTCCGAACCTGGAGCCCCGCACGTGTGCGGCCGGAAATGATATAAACGTTGCCGCCAACATTTTCTACGCGCCAATCCGCGACCTCGATCGCCGGATTCGTTTCCCGCTTTACGACATTGAATCGCCAGGGCTCATTCCAATCGCTTGTCTGTCCGGCGCGCGAGGTCGTCTTAAGCCGCCAATAGTAAATTCCCGGCAGCAGGCCCGCGAGCCTGAACTCGCGGCTCGTCACGGCTCCGCGATCAACGAGCAGCGAATCGGGTGAAAAGTACGGTGAACGAGCGATCTGAATATAGTAGCTCGCCACGGGAATGGAGCTTTCGTCCTGCCATCCAAATGCCATCGTCACGCCGCGTCCCGCAGTGTCGACCACCTGTGACATATTAGCCGGCGAAGACGGCCGCGGCGGGAGCAGGAGTTTTTCGCGCGATGCGATCCGCCCGTCTGTAAGGGACGCGAACTCGTTCGCATTGATAGTTGCACGTTCGCCCCCGATCGACGTTTCGACGCTGCCGCGGCTGATGCGAATCTCACCGCCCTGCGAGTACGCATCGGCGTTAAAACTCGCATCCGTCTGCGACTTTAACTGCGTTTCAGAATTCATCATCTCGACGACGTTCTCGGTATTTGCCGGCTGATCGTCTGTGCGAACGTTGATCTGTCCGTCATCGAGCGCGACACGCACGTTCTTTCCGCCAAAGAGCGATGAGCTGTCGCGAATGACGACCGTACTGTTCGGCCGGACTGAATAGACCGACTGGTCGATCATCTGCACGACGGCGCGACCGTCCGCCTGGGTTTGTATGGTGTCACCCGCGGCAACAAATGTTTCCTTTGTCACAAGGATCGTTTCCCGAGTCGCCGCTCGTATTATGCGAACATCACCTTCGAACGAAATAATGCGGGCCGCGTCCTTCGGCGCGTCGGGTGCCGCCTGCTGGGCGAACCAATTGTATTGCAGCGCCCACCAAACACCGGTGATGACCGCACCCGTGACTACGATAAACGCGACAAGGCCGTAGATCGTACTTTTCCGGATCTTCCACCACTCTACATAAAACTTTCGGTACTGTTTATTCTCCATCAAAAACTACTACTACTACGGCGCATCCGGCGAAAGATCGGCCCCTGCTTCTTGTTCGGAATGCGTTGGGCGTGGAAATAGGATCGAGGCTATAACCGAGAAGGCTATTGCTGCTACAACCACACCGAGAGAGATGTTTATTACGAGCTGTTCGAACTCGTGATGATTGTAACGCTCGAGGAATAGGGCAAAGGCGGAGGTGCTGTCCGCTCCCGTCAATTTTAGCAGACCTTCAGCCAGAAGTGGCAAAAGCATTTTTACGCCGATAAATGTCAATACGAAAGCGAGTCCGTACTTGAGGTAATGAAACCGGTCCGCGAGATCGGAAAGCAGAAAGAAAAAGGTCCGGAGGCCGAGGATCGCGAAGATATTCGACGTGTACACAATGAACCGATCGGTGGTGATTCCGAAGATCGCCGGGATCGAATCCACGGCAAAGATCAGGTCGGTAAATTCGACCGTGATAAGGACCAGTAGCAGGAGCGTGCCGCTCCGGACGCCATTATTCACCACGATAAATTTGTCGCCGTCGTAGTGGCGCGATATCCGAATAAACCTGGTCGCAAATTTCACAATAGCGCTCTCGTGCGGCTCGAAATTATCATCCGTATTGCGGAACATGCTTAACCCGGTGTACAGGAGAAAAGCTCCAAAAACATAGATGATCCAATGAAAACGCTCGACCAGCTCGGCCCCCGCGAAGATCATTATCATTCGCATAACAAGCGCACCGATGATGCCCCAGAACAGGACGCGATGCTGATACTTCTTCGGGACCTTGAAGTAGCCGAATATGAGAAGAAAGATAAAAAGATTATCGACCGAAAGCGAAAGTTCTATCAGATAGCCCGTGAAAAAGAGCTTTGCTTTCTCGATACCAAACTGCCAAAAAATAAAAGTATTAAAGCCCAGAGCAAGGGAAACCCAGACGACGCTCCACCCGACGGTTTCCTTACGCGTCGGGACGTGGGACCGGCGGTTGACGATACCGATATCGACGAAAAGCGCCGTCAGCACGACCGCGAAAAAAAAGACCCAGACCCAGAATGGATATTCGATAGATGTCATTCGATGCTTTCAGAGTTCGTGTGGCTCTGAATGACTCGCTCAATAACTCCTACTATGCGGGTGAGACCTTCACGGTCGACATCCGAAAAATCGTCCAGCCGATCGCTGTCGACATCAAGAACTCCGAACACCTCGCCCCCGCGGTCAAAGATGGGCACGACGATCTCGGATCGCGACTCGGACGCGCAGGTGATGTGTCCAGGAAATTCGTCGACGTTTGGAACGATCACCGCGGCAGCGGTCGAGTAAGCGTGACCACAGACGCCCTTCCCAAAATCGATTCGTGTGCATGCGATAGGGCCCTGAAACGGACCCAGGACGAGCTGATCTCCTTTCTTCAAATAAAATCCGACCCAGAAAAACCCAAAGGCTTGCTTAAGGACGGCGGCAACGTTGGCGAGGTTTGCGGTTAGATCCGGCTCATCCGAAATGAGCGCCTTGATCTGCGGCGTGATCTCGCTATAGATCACGTCCCGGTCAGCAGTCGTGGAATAGGCAATGCTCTCGACCATACAATAAAAGTTTAGCCTTTAAGAATTAGCCGCGCAAAAAGATAATGGTTCTCCCGCCTATTAAGACTCGGGAATCAGACGTTATCCGCTTCCCAAACTCGATCTCGAATTTCTGACGAGATCGACGGCCTTTCCCGCAGTTTCTGCGGTCGCCGTAATATGTCCCATTTTTCGGCCGGGCCGCGGCTCGGCCTTTCCGTAGAGATGAAGTTTTACACCGGGAAATTCAAGAGCTTTGTCCCACTGCGGCTCGCCGTTCTGCCAGAGCTCACCAAGGAGATTTGCCATCGCGGCGGGCCGATAAAATTCGGTCGAACCGAGAGGCAGGCCGCAAACGGCGCGAAGTTGCTGTTCGAACTGCGACGTGGGACACGCATCGAACGTGAGGTGTCCCGAGTTGTGGGGCCGCGGAGCAAGCTCGTTAACGAGCAGCTTCTCGTCCGTTGTCAGGAAAAACTCCACACAGAGCGTGCCGACGTATGAAAGTTTCTCCGCGATATTCCGCGCGATCTCATCCGCCTCCGTGCTAACTTTTTTTGAAATTACCGCCGGAGCGAATGAAACGTCGAGAACGTGATTGGCGTGCGAATTTTCGATGACTCCGAACGATGCGAAACTGCCGTCCTGGCCGCGAGCACACACAACCGAAACCTCTTTTTCAAATTCGACGAAAGATTCAAGTATCGCGTCTTCGCCGTTCAATGCGGTGAACGCCGATTCGATATCGCTCCGCGTGTTTATTTTCGCTTGCCCTTTCCCGTCGTACCCGAATCCGGCCGTTTTCAGAACGGCCGGCGAACCAAGATCTTCGACACCATGATAAAGATCTTCGATCAGTTTGATCCGGCGAAACGGCGTTACGGGAAAACCGTTATCCGCAAGAAAAGTTTTTTCGCGCAGACGATTTTGCGTCGTGTGGAGAATGTCCCCACGAGGATGTACTGCGACGAACTCGGCGGCCGCTTCGACCGTCGCAGACGGAACATTCTCGAACTCGAACGTGACTACGTCGACGCTGCGGGCGAACGTCCGAACCTCATCGAGGTCGTCATAGCTTGCGGATGTTTCAATGTCCGCGACTTGCCCCGTCGGCGTATCGGTTTCTGGCGAGAATGTATGCACGCGATAGCCCATTTTGCGGGCCTCGATGGCGAACATCCGCCCTAGCTGCCCGCTGCCGAAGACTCCGATCGTTGAATTTGGAGGGATGATCTTAGTCACAAGAGAATCGATAGGTTAGCACATGTGGACCGGAGCTCAGGAATCATCGCCTGGGTGAGCGCGAATGCAGCGCGGGCATCCTTAGCTTGCATGAGGGCGAAGCCCGAAATTACTAAAGCGTGGACGCCGCAAACAACCTATGCCCATTGAGCAACCGCTTTCATTTCTTTAGCCTTGCAATGACCTTCTCGCTGGTTAACTCGCGCAACGCATCCGAGGCGATCCATTTCGCTGACTTCGTATTTTGAAGCTTGATCCGTTCAGCGCTTTCGATCGCGAGTTTGTTTAGCTTCAGGCTTCGCTTTCCGATCTGGCGCAGCGCCCAGTTGACCGCCTTCTTTACAAAATTCCTTTCGTCATCCGAGTGTCTTTCGATCACCGGTAAGAACACGGCCAATTGATCGTCGTGCGCTTTCTTGTCGTGCACCGCCAGATATGCCATCAAAGAGAATCCGGCACGCTTAACGAACTCCGGCTTCGCCTCCGCCCACTCGAGAGCTTTTTCGTGCGCGAACGATGTGCGACAAAAAAGATGGCCGCAGGCCCCATCGACCGTCGCCCAATTATCGAAATCGCCCGCCCACCGCTCCATTTGCTCCGGCGTAACCTGTGTGGGATCGTCAATTAGAACTGCAACCGCTCTCGCATCATAGATGCCCGTGTTCCACAGCTCGGCCGCGAGAGCGTGACGATCACGAGTCGCTGTCTTAACTTCCCTTGCGAATTGTTTCAATACCGGCGCCGTAAGCCCGAACGACTCCGTCGTAACGATACCAAATCGCTTCATCCCCTCGACGTTATCAGGTGAACCGAGTGATTTCAGTTTTTTGAGAATCTCGGCAAGAGTCATGCTTGCTCCGGTACCAAATACTGCAACCACTAAATCACATGAAACGACGCGAACGAAACAAGAAGTCGAACGAACGGCTCGACACGCTACTTGCCGGATTGAGAGTTCGAGATCTGCTGCATTGTCTTTTCCGTCTCGTTGATGTGCTGCTGATGGGCGTTGAGCGAAGAGCTGTTCTTGACGGCCTCGCCATAGGTCATCGATTTCTTGCGATCGTACTCGCTTCTCGACAGGCCGGGGGGCACGGGTCGTTCCGCCGGCTGAGATGCGACGCGTTTCGCTTCGTTTGCGTTGATCCGCTCCACCGAAGTCTGCGTTCCGCTATAAACGTAGTAGGCGATTGCACCTACAATCGCGATGAAAAGCAGAGTCCCGAAAGAAAAACTGCGAGGACTTTTTTCAGTCTTAGCCTTCGAGGATTTCAAAAACGAAAATCCGCAGCGGACGCAATCGGCTTCGGAAGCAAAATTTTTCAAGCCACAGCTTTTACATTTGATCGAGTTCATAGGACATGACCTCAGAGGGCGGGATTCGAGCGTGGGGGCTCCTTAAGATTGAACCTTTTTCAGGCGAGCGGTGTCAACAAGTTTTCGAACTTGCTGGGCTTATTTCAGTTTGCTCTTGATAACGTTGCGGGTCTGGCGCGAACGAAATGCAGCTAGTTTCTTACGAAGCGCGGGACGTGAGTTTGAAAGAATCGATATCGCGAGTAAAGCCGCGTTCTTCGCGCCCGCTTCGCCGATCGCGAGCGTGGCTACCGGTATCCCGGCGGGCATCTGAGCGATCGACAAAAGCGAATCCAATCCCTTCAATGCTTTGCTTTCGACGGGGACGCCAAGGACCGGTAGAACTGTCTGCGAGGCGCACATTCCAGGAAGATGCGCCGCACC
This sequence comes from Acidobacteriota bacterium, assembly GCA_040006435.1. GTDB lineage: Bacteria > Acidobacteriota > Blastocatellia > Pyrinomonadales > Pyrinomonadaceae > OLB17. The sequence goes on along the minus strand of JBDTWZ010000111.1, from coordinate 3,292 downwards.
ACCGGCACCGGCGATGATCACTTCGATGCCGCGCGACTCCGCGGACTTTGCAAATTCAAAAAGCAGATCCGGCGTTCGGTGGGCCGAAATGATCTTCGATTCGTAGGGAACTCGGAAGTCGTCAAACACATCCACCGCGTGCTTCATCGTCGGCCAGTCGGATTTGCTGCCCATGATGATCGAAACAAGGGGATTTTGGATTTTGGATTTTGGATTTTGGATTGCCGTTCTCCCTATCCGATCTCAATTCATTGCCAGTTCGGAGCGTACGACCGACTCAAACTTGTCCCACGCCCGTACCGTGCTCCGCCAGTAAACGATCTTTCCTTGTTTATCTATCACGATGTTTTTCGGAAATCCGCGAAAGGCGAATTTTGACATCGCCGGGTTCGCATTCGCCGCATTCAAATAATCAAACGGTTCTTTCTTAAGAAACTTTTCGACCTCGTCTTTGGGATCGGCCGTCATGGCAAGAAAGACGACGTTATCATCCCCGCCAAAGCGTCGCCTGAATTCATTTAGATGAGGTTTCATCGCGCGGCAGGCCGGGCACGCGATAAACCAAAAGCTCAGCACGACGACTTTACCCCGAAGGCTCGACAGAGTAACGTTGTCGCCATCCAGCGTTCGGACTGAGAACTCCGGTGCGGACATGCCCTCTTGCGGAATCTTCTGGAGCCGGAACTCCTTCACTCCATCGTCGAGAATCCGGATGATCGTCGCGTCGGGATAGTTCGAGTTCGCCATTCGGATATCGACGAATTCGTTATTTGAAACGAGCTTGCCATCCGAGTCGCGGAAGATCTCCTTGGCTCCAGAGGCAGCCTTAGTCTGCGCCGAGGACACTAAGCCGCCCGTAAGTACAACGACGGCAACAGCAATCGCGATAAGAGTATTATTAAGGACGATTATCCGCATTTGCTGACAAAGAAGATTACAGGTGGCGCCGTGAAGCAATTCGTCTATTGGCATACACCGCCATTCATCTCCACCACTGTCTTTTTCTTTCAAGAGGGCCCCAGTTCGCGACCCTGGGGGCTTTGGTTCTATAAGAAGTCCAGGTCCCGACAAATTGATTGTTCAAGTAAACGTCCGAGAACGCCTCGATTTCGTCGTACCCGAGGCGCCCGTTTCGGTCAACATACGAATAAGGGCCGCGGATCGCGATCCTTGGAGCCGAGGCCGTCGCCATTTGCCGGACCATTTATCGCCAACGACCTGTAAAGCTTTAATTCGGCGCTGTATACCCGTCGAAACACGGAGCCATCGGTCTGCTACTGTCCCTGTCCGAGCGAATAGCCAGGGATTCCGTCGAAATTGTAAAGATGTTCGGTCTTGATAAAGTCCAGACCGGCGGCTTCATATCGGGAAAGCAGATCAATGACCTGGCCGTGTGAAATCACCTGGTTTTCATTGTCGGACATAAAGCGGCAGCGCCAATGATCGACACAGAAGGTGTCGGAAAATCCTTTCGGATAGACCTTTGTTCCGCGGTTGGAAATCATTACGAGTTTCAAGCCGCCGCCATTTATTTTTTCGATCTGTTCTCCGAGTTCGTTGGCCGCGCCGTAAAATTTCCCGTTCCACCAATTAATAAAAACGTCCACGCCGACGAGTTCTTTTTTCTGCGGCTCGCGGATCGAGTAAATCGGTTTGCGGTCGGCTTCGGCGATCTCTTCGACCTTTTTGTATTCAACCGGCTTGAGGGTTTCGGGCTTTTGACCAAGACGATCGACGACCGCCTGTGCGAATTCGCGCGTTCCGACCTTTTCCTTGGACACGCCTTCTTTAAAGATGTCGTAGGTATGGACGCCGTCCTCTATCGTCCGGAGCCATGCGTTGTGCGCACGTTCGGCGATGTCGGGCTGGTTGATATGCACGAGCATCAGGATCGAGCCGAGGAAGAGACCCGACGGATTCGCCAGATTCTGTCCGGCACGTCGCGGTGCGGAGCCGTGTATCGCTTCGAACATCGAGATTTTCTCGCCGATGTTCGCCGACCCTGCCAGACCGACCGAACCCGCGATTTGCGCCGCGACATCCGAGAGAATATCGCCGTAAAGATTGGGCATGACGATGACATCGAAATTTTCGGGCGTGTCCGCCATTTTTGCCGCGCCGATGTCCACGATCCAGTGGTCGGATTCGATCGACGGATATTCCGCCGCAATTTCATCGAAGACTTTATGAAACAGACCGTCGGTTTGCTTCATTATGTTGTCTTTTATAAAGCAGGTGATCTTCTTGCGGTTATTGAGCATCGCGTACTCAAACGCGTAGCGGACGATCTTTTCACACCCGGGCCGCGATATGAGTTTCAAACATAACTCGACCATGTCCGTCTGCCGGTACTCTATGCCCGCATACGTGTCCTCTTCGTTCTCTCGGACAATGACGACATCCATCACCGGATGTTTCGTATCAACGAACGGGTGATAGGAAACGCACGGGCGGACATTGGCATATAGGCCTAACGTCTTGCGAACCGTAACGTTCAGCGATTTGAAACCGCTGCCTTGCGGCGTTGTGATCGGCGCCTTCAGAAACACCTTCGTCCGACGGAGGCTTTCCCACGATTCCGGCGCGATTCCCGCCGAATTGCCCGATAAATAGACCTTTTCGCCGATGTCGATTGTTTCAATATCGATCCGCGCACCGGCCTCTTTTAAGATATGCAGCGTCGCGTCCATGATCTCCGGCCCGATGCCGTCGCCGTGCGCAACCGTAATAGATACATTAGACATAAGGTTGAAAATTACTAACTGATTGAATCAACGATTCTAGCGAAATTGTATTTCACAAGCAATTGGGCCCCGCTTTCGGTGAGTGGGTCATGTTGTTCGCATATATTCCCCAGCTCGAACGGGATCGCGTAGCCGCGCCGTTCACGGCGTGGGTCAGGTAGCGGTAGATACCGAGCCCGTTTTAACGGGCTTGCCAGTGGAAGGGCGTTGAAACGCCCTGGAGATTTTCTCGGCAGATCCTTCCTACGTGCTGAAGCACGTAGCTACGCTCAAACAAAAACCCGCGGCGAATTTTCAGAATGACCCAGTATCGCATTTCAGTACCGTCTCCGAATCTGTCCGAATACGGTCATTCGGCCTCGATTTTGGCGGCGACTTAAGATTTTTGCGTCCAGACGTTATAATTACAGCATCGAAACGTGAGATTAGGCCGTCCAGCGAGGTTTTTAGCGTGAACAGAGCATTTATTATCGGATTAATGTTAGCCGCCAGTGTGGGCGCGGTTTTTTCGCAGTTTCCCCAAATGGATAAACAGCGGCAGCGGATGG
>JBDTWZ010000110.1:0-10210 GCA_040006435.1 Acidobacteriota bacterium | reverse complement strand
CGCGCGAGAAGGAGCTCGCGGGGCTGCGCTCTTACGCGAAAAACGTCGGCCTCGAAAACGACTCCGATGTCCGCCATCTTTGCAACGAACTGGGTCCTTACATAATTATCGAAGACGCCGTAGCGGTAAAAAGCAACGGAGAGGACAAAGACCAGTACGACGAGTATCGCAGCAAAGGCCGTCGTTAATACGGCGTTCCGGCGCGTAAAGTAACGCCGCCGCCGCTTCTCGGCAACACCTTCGTCTTTCTCTTCCGGCGGACTGCCTTCGCTTTCTTCCCTTAGTTCGTTTTGCTCTTCCGGCATTGCCTTATTTCGAGTAGCGGCATGCTACAGACTAACAGTTTCGATGATCTCCAGATCGAACGCTTCGATCGCGCTCACTCGCGGCGGATGATTCGTAAGGAGCCGGATCTGCTTAACTCCCAAGTCTTTCAGGATCTGTGCTCCGATGCCGTAATCATGAAGTTTTCCGTATCCAGTTTCACGTTTCGCGGCCTGAAAATCAATGTTTTTTTCCTGCATCAAAGCGTACGTTCGGAGCTGATTTACGAGATCGAGATTATTCTCGCGTTGCCGCAAATAGAGTACGACGCCCCGTTTCGCTTCTGAGATCTTTTGGAGAGAGGCCTGCATTGCCCGCGACGCCTCGCCGAGCGTCGAACCGAACATTGCAAAAGTGACGTTCTCGGTTTGGACGCGAACTAAAACCGGTTCGGTTGTCCCCGAACTATCGGCAACGTCGCCCATGACCATTGCGACGTGGGTCTCGCCGTTCATTTCGTTCTCGAAAATGATCGCCCTGAAGACCCCGTAATCAGTAGGCAGATCGGTTTCAAGGACGCGCTTTACAAGGGTTTCCTTCTCGATCCGGTAGCGAACGAGGTCCGCGACCGAGATGATCTTTAGGCCATGTCTCTCCGCGAACGATTCCAGCTCGGGCATCCGTGCCATGGTGCCGTCGTCGTTCATGATCTCACAGATAACCGCTGCAGGTGCGAGTCCCGCGATCCGGGCGATGTCAACACTGGCCTCGGTCTGGCCAACGCGAACCAGCACGCCGCCGCGTTTTGCACGAAGTGGGAAAACGTGGCCCGGCCGCGCAAGATCACCAGCTCTCGAATTAGGATCGACCGCCGTCAGGATCGTTTTTGCCCGATCGGCAGCGGAAATACCGGTCGTAACTCCCGCACGGGCCTCGATCGAAATGGTAAACGCCGTACCCATGCTCGACGTGTTCTCCGCCGTCTGCGGATGCAGCTGCAGTTCATCGCACCGTTCTTCGGTCAGCGGCAGACAGATGAGTCCGCGCCCGTGTATCGCCATAAAGCTGATCATCCCGGGCGTGACAAGCTCGGCCGCGCAAACCAGATCGCCTTCGTTCTCACGATCTTCGTCGTCGACAATTATTATCATCCGGCCGTTCCGGATCTCCTCGACGGCCTCATCGATGGGGGCTAGTGGCATTCCTTCCTTTAAGGATCGTTCTTGTGGTTCGTGCGTTTGGTGGTTCGGTTTTTTCCAGAAAACCACCAAACACACGAATCACACGAAAAAATCTCTCTATAATTCCAACGCTCGTAGATAATCCCGAAACGTCTCACCCAGGTCTTCACGCTTCAATGCAAGCTCAACGGTCGCGATCAGGAATCCGAGTTTATCTCCCGCGTCATGACGAGTTCCTTCAAGCTTCACTGCATAAAACGGCCGCTGCTTTAATAAGAGCCGCATCGCATCTGTGATCTGAATCTCGCCACCCGCTCCCGGCTTAGTATTCTCGATCGAGTCGAAAATATCGGGAGTGAAAATGTAACGCCCGATGATCGCAAGATCCGATGGTGCCGCGGAAAACGCAGGTTTTTCGACCATGTCACGGATCCTGAATACGTTTGGCTCAATTTCTTCGGCGTCTATGACACCAAAACGGGAGATCGCCTCGCCCTCGACCTGCATGGTCGCGATGATGGGCGCGTCGTATTTCTCGAAAACACCGATCATCTGCTTCAGAGCAGGTGTTTCCGAGTCGACGATGTCGTCCGCCAGCAGAACGGCGAACGGATCGTCGCCCGCAAAGTCCTTCGCCTGATAGATCGCGTGGCCCAAGCCAAGTGCTTCGCGCTGCCGCGTATAACTGATCCGGGCGATCTCGGATATCGCTCTGACCTGCTCGAACAAGTCGGTCTTGTCTTTGCTCTTGAGAAGCTGTTCGAGCTCGAAAGATATGTCGAAGTGGTTCTCAATAGCTGTCTTATCGCGCCCGGTAATGATGAGGATCGATTCAATTCCGCTCGCAACGGCCTCTTCCACGGCATACTGGATCAGCGGTTTATCGACCAGCGGTAGCATTTCCTTCGGGCTCGCCTTAGTCGCCGGCAGGAATCTTGTGCCGAGACCAGCGGCCGGGAAAACAGCTTTGCTAATTTTATTTGCCATAGCGCTTTTGCTAAATTCACGGTACAGCCTGAAACGCAGGAAGTATGAAGTGTGAACGGTGAACGGTGAAGTATCTCATTTAGCCGTTGGAGCGGGTAACACCTGACCCGAAACCGTTCATAGGTCGCACTTCGTACTTCGCACTTAAGGCCCGCGTTTCTGCCTGATAGGAAAATTTTAGTGTAATGAGCGTTATGAAACAAACCATCAAAGTGAAGCTCGAGAAACACGAAAAGCTGGACGCCACTGGAATTACGATCCCGTTCGATGTCGCAGAAGTGTACGGAGCTAAGCGGGTACCCGTAAAGGCCGTCGTCAACGAGTCTGAATATCGCGGGACGATCGTGCGAATGGGCGGTAAGTACATGCTCGGGATCTCAAAGGTATTTCGCGAAGCCGCGGGAATCAAGGCAGGTGACAACATTGTGGTCACGATAGAGCGCGACATGTGCGAGCGGACGGTCGCGGTGCCGGAGGATCTCGCTAAACAGCTCAGAGAAAACCCGGCTCTAACCGAGGCCTGGGATAAACTGAGCTTTACAGTGAGGAAGGAAAACGCTCGAGCACTCGAGGACGCGAAGCATTCGGAAACCCGTGCCCGGAGGCTCGCGAAAACGCTTAAAATGCTGCAAAGCAAGGCGAAACGGTAACGTATGTTGGATATTAATTTCGTTAGGGAAAACCTCGAGGCCGTTCGCACCGCATTCGCGAACCGGAATTTCCCGGCCGACTCTCTCGACAAATTTGTCGAGCTTGATGCCGAGCGCCGCCGTGTGATCACCGAAGCGGACTCGATCAACCAGGCACGAAATCTTTCGAGCAAAGAGATCGGTGCGCTGATGCAAGCCGGAAAGCGCGATGAGGCAGAGGCGAAAAAGAACGAAGTGGCGGGCCTCAAAGAAAAACAGTCTGAGCTCGAAAAGGCCCGTGATGCTGCGGATGCGGAAATGCGGGAACTGCTTTCGGGCTTGCCGAATATCCCGGCGGCTGATGTTCCGATCGGGGTCGACGAACGGGCGAACAGAGAGATTCGAAGATGGGGTAATCCGCGCGAATTCGATTTCGAAGTCAAAGACCACGTCGATCTGGGTGAGGCCCTCGGCATTCTCGATCTCGAACGCGCCACGAAGATAGCGGGCTCGCGGTTTGCGATCTTAAACGGAGCAGGAGCACGGCTCGAGCGGGGGTTAGTGAATTTCATGCTCGATGTGCACACGACCGAGCACGGATATACCGAGACCCTTCCGCCGTTTCTTGTAAATCGAACGGCCCTGTTCGGTACAAACCAGCTTCCGAAATTCGAAGAGGACCTGTTTCATATTCGCGACGAACGCGGATTCGCGCTTATCCCGACGGCCGAGGTTCCAGTCACGAACTATCATGCCGAGGAGATTCTCGAGGCGAAAGAACTGCCGAAATATTACACGGCCTACACGCCATGTTTTCGAAGCGAAGCTGGAAGCTATGGAAAAGACACGCGTGGATTGATCCGGCAACATCAATTCGAAAAGGTCGAGCTCGTTAAGTTGAGTATGCCCGAGAACTCCGACGATGAGCACGACAAGCTTACGGCTGATGCCGAACGCATTCTTCAACTCCTCGGACTGCCTTATCGGACGGTCGTCCTGTCGACCGGGGATATGGGTTTCGGTGCGAAGAAAACTTACGATATCGAAGTCTGGCTTCCGTCGCAAAAGACCTACCGAGAGATCTCGAGCTGCTCGAATTGCGGAGACTTTCAGGCGCGCCGTATGAATTTGCGTTTTCGCCGGGCGGGCGGAGCGAAACCTGAATTTGCTCACACGCTGAATGGCTCCGGACTCGCCGTGGGCCGGACCTGGATAGCGATTCTTGAGAATTATCAGCAAGCGGACGGTTCTATCGTGATCCCTCAGATACTTCAGCGATATATGAACGGAATCGAAAAAATCGGTTGACCGCGACGCAGTATTGTAATTACGATGTAGTCATGAAAGCCCAGATAATAAGAATCGGGAACTCACAGGGTGTGCGAATACCGAAAACATTGATCGAGGACGGGAAGTTGAGCGGCGAGGTCGAGCTCGAACTCCATGAGGACGGCATTCTTATCCGCAGCCTGCGCAAACCGAGGGCCAACTGGGAGGACGGTTTTAAGGCCGCGGCGGATATCGACGACGACCAGCAGATTTTGGATACGCCAACCGAATTCGAGAAAAAAGAATGGCAGTGGTAAACCGATTTGACGTGTTTTTGGTGAATCTCGATTCGACCCCGTCGGAAGAGGCAAAAAACACGCGCCCCGGTGTCGTGGTGTCGCCTGATGAGGTGAACCGAAACACTGATCATGTGCTGATCGCCCCGATCGCAACCACCAACGCCAAATATCCCACACGAGTTGCGGTCGAATTTCTGAATAGTGAGCGGAGCGTAATTCTCGATCAACTGCGAACGGTTGATAAAATTCGTCTTGTCAAAAAGATCGGAGAGATCGGTGAAGCTTCACGGGACGCGATTTTGGATCGGCTTGCCGAGTACTTTGCCAAATAGAAAAGCCCGCCTTCAATAAAGAAAGCGAGCCTTTGTCCTCAGTCATGTGGGGCCGATGCTTATTGAGTCAGTGAACGAGTTTCTTCTTTGATCGTCTGCCCCGCTTCGCTGGCGACCTGTTTTGCTTTGTCGACCAGCGTCCCTGCCGCTTCCTGTGCCCGCTGGATAACATTTTCCCGGGCGTCACCCATCAATTTCCCTTCGTATCGGGTCGATGGAATTGCAAAACCGACGGCGGCTCCGACCGCGACCGCAAGAGCACCGAGCGCGAGCGGATTTTCTTCTAGATACTCATCGTATTTTTCGTGAGCCATCGTTCCGTACTCGCCAACCCGGTCGTACGCTCGATGCCCGAGATCACCCGCACCTGTGTACGCATTGCCGAGGCTCTCCGTAACACCTTCATACGCCTTACCGGCTGCGTTACTGACACTCTCTAACGCCGTGTTCGCCGTGTCGGAGATTCCGTCGTATGCCCGGCTCGCCGTGCTTGCGACCGATTCCCGAGCCGCATCGAACGTCGACGCGCCCGCCGCGGACGAGCCTTCACCGCGATAGAGCAGTTTTGCGTCGCGCCGGCCGTTCCCGATCCGCGACGAACTATTCTTGCCGAAACTCTGATAGGCCAAAAGCCCCGCTCCGATCCCGATCAGAGCGAAGGGGACCGGATTTGTCTTAATCGTCTTGAATGTATCTGAGCTCGTAACTCCATTACCAATATCTTTCATAAAATTCACCGCCTGTCCTATAGTCGCTTCGTAGGCCGTATCCTTGGCCGTTTCGATAGCATTGCTAACTGTTTCCGAAACCTGTTCCGAAATATTCGCGAAACTCAATCGTTCCTGGATCGCATCGATCGTTTCGCCCATCTGATTGCGCGTTTCCTTGATCCTGGCTTTTATATGCTCAGTTTCCGCTGGCCCGCCATCCGTGCCTGCGTCAAGTGCACGCTCGTCAGGAACCGGCTTATCCCCCGAATGTTTTTCCATAAACTGGTCGCCTCCGACGCCTGCGGTCGTTGAAACCGGATCTAGTTTGTCCAAGCTCTTCAGCTCACCTGATTTTTCAGCCATTGTGCATCCTCCTTGATCGATTCGACCGATTTCTCGGGCGTCAGATTTGTACGCTTTAGTTCCTCAAGCGCAGCCGAGATCATAAAATACGCTGCAACTCCTATGATCAGCCCTACAAGCATCGCCGCGATCCACGCCGGCATGAAGTATGAGAAGCCGAGAATTACACCGGCCACGATCGCCAGCAACGCCGCATAACCGACGGCACCGCCGACAGCAAGGAACCCGACGCTTTTTCCAACACGCGTAGCTTTCGCAGTCATCTCGACTTGTGCGAGCGCAACTTCCTGCCGAACCAATGTTCCAGTCTCGGCCGCAAGCTCCGAGAAAAGATCGCCGAGACTGCGTTCGTCATTTTGCAGCTGCATTTGGGTCTGTACCATAAAGCCTCCTTATGTCGTGCGCTTCTAAATTGCCTTGGGCGTTGTCGACACCTGTTGGCTCTTCTCGGTTGAAGCATCTGTTCGGTGACTCGGGTTAGAAGAGAAGGATCCGACTTCGCGCCCGCCTGCAGCTTTTTCATATGTCGGTGTTGAGCTCTTTAAGAATCTCGCGGCAAGAAGCCCGAGTCCGAATGCCGCCCCAAAGAATACCGCCGGATTTCTCCGCGCGAATCCCTCAAGATCACGAACCATATCGCGAACGCCCCGGCTTTCGAAATAACCCGCGACATCCTCGATCTTCTGAGCCGCGCTGTCGGTATATTTAGCCGCCGCTTCGGCAAGCCCACTGTCCGTTTTCGATGATCCGAGATTCTCGCCGACTTGCCGCACACTGTCCGCTACAGTCGTCAATCCGCCGGAAAGCGTGGACTTCTTCTCATCAAGCTTTGTCGCCGCTTTGTCGGTTACGGTTTCATAGGCTTGCCCGGCAGTCTCTTTGGCCTGATCGTAAAAGGTTCGGGCCTTCGCCGTCGCCGCACCGGATTTTCCATTTCCCGGGCTCGTACGCGACGAGCCTTGACCCTCAAACGATGCTGACGTCTCGTTTCTCGCCGGCTGCTTGTTGAATGCGGTTACGTTGTTCTGCTTGTTTTTTGACGACTGTGAAGACTGTGATTCGTCTCCCAGAATACTTTCAAATTGTGCCATTTCTATTAACTCCTTGTTTTTCGACGCGATCGCCGATTTATTTTTCCCATCTGTTCCGCACGCGTAACAAATCGGTATGGTTCTTTGAGTGTTTGCAATAACCGTACCGCCCGAATCTGTATCGTTTTCGCTGTTCGTCCGAAAGATCGCCAAGTAGCGCGAGAGCAAAAGAAAAGTCGGAAAAAAAAGAAAGCCGCCTTTCGGCCAGTCTCTTCCTGAAAAACTTTCTGTTCGAATTCGGTTGTTAATAACCGACGGCGAGGAGCGCGGCAAAACCCAATTTATTACATCTGAAATATTTAATCTGAAACCTCCTTTTACACTCTTGTGAGAGCAAATCTCCCCAGTGCAAAGGCGCAATGACCGTGCCAGCGGAAATAAGATTTAGAGAAGTCAGGGGTTTAAGTAAGGTGAGGAAATCGACGAAATCGGTGATACATCCGACGGTGTGCTACGACGAAACAGTGCGGGCGATCACATCGTTTCAGCCTTTGCGGTGTTCCATAAATTATCCATCGTTTCAAGACTTACATCTTCGAGAGAGTTGCCCGTTTTCGCCAACTCGTCTTCGATAAAGCGGAACCGTTTTCGGAATTTACGGTTAGTTTTCTTTAGTGCGGTTTCAGGCTCAACGTCCAGACGGCGGGCGAGATTCACGATTACGAACAGCAGGTCGCCGATCTCTTCATCGATGTGCGAGGGATCGTTTTCTTCGATCGCCGCTTTTAGCTCGGCTATCTCTTCGTCCAGCTTGGCGAATATCTGACTCTTATCCTGCCAATCGAAACCAACCTTCGCAGCTTTCTTAGTTACTTTGAGCGCCTCGAGCAGGGCAGGAAAATGTACCGGCACCTCTTCGAGGATCGAATCGTGCCGCTTCAATTTCTTGCCCGATGCCGCACGCTCATTCGCCTTCAGCTCGTCCCAATTGTCGAGGACGTCTTCGGCCCGCTCAAGCTTTGCATCGCCGAAAACATGCGGATGCCGAAGAACGAGTTTTTGGGTCACGCCCGCGGCGACATCGTCGATCGTAAAATCACCGTTTTCAGCACCGATGGTCGCGTGGAACACGACCTGTAAGAGCAGATCGCCAAGTTCCTCGCGGAGGTTGGCCGTGTCGCCCGACGAATCTGCTTCATGGATCGCGTCGAACGTCTCGTACGCTTCTTCGAGCAGATATTGGGAAAGTGACGCATAGGTCTGCTCTCGATCCCACGGACATCCACCCGGCGCGCGGAGCCGAGCCATTATTGCAACTAGTTCGTCAAAGGACTTCGACATGCGTTTAGTCTATCGAGTCTATCGGAGTCTAGCGAGTCTAACGAGTCTAATGAGTCTAACGAGTCTATCGGAGTCTATTGAGTCTAACGAGTCTATTGAGTCTAACGAGTCTATTGAGTCAAACGCGTCCGATCTCTCCGCTCGCCAGACTCGCCAGACTCGTTAGACCCGTTAGACTCAATAGACTCGATAGACTCGATAGACTACAGAGGAAAATGTTACCATCGCATCAACACTTTAAATCTATGATCGGAAGAGACGACAACGCAGAAGAAGTTACATTTAAGGTCGCAGACCGGCGAAAATTCAACTCCGATGGTTCGGTTCGCGAGGGAGTTGTACTAGATGAGCCAAAGCCGGAAGCGGCTTCGACCCTCGATAAAATAGAGCTGAGCGGGCAACCCGAACCCGAAGACGGGCCTGACGAAATTCACGCCGCTCACGATGATTTGGACGGGGAAGGTATTGATGAAGAGGTCCCGGGTGCCGACGACCCAGCCAGCTTTATCAATTTTCTTTCGACCCTTGCGACAAACGCCGCGGCATCGCTCGGCGCCGTTCCGCATCCCGCGACAGGTCAGCGTTCGCTGGATCTGGAGACAGGAAAGTACTGGCTCGACGTGCTTGCGATGATAAAGGAGAAGACGAAGGGAAACCTGCACGTGCAAGAAACCCGACTTCTCGATGGCTTACTTGCTGACCTGCGAATGCAGTACGTCACCGTCGTCCGAGCAACGGAAGACAAGCTGAAAGAGCAGGCGGCACAGAAATTCTCCGGCGCCGACATTCTCGGCAAGAAATAGGGATTAAACGCAGGGACCGGGAAGAACGCAGAGCAAGTTTTGAGTTCTCCTCTGCGTCCTCCGCGGTCTCTGCGTTAGAATCTTTTTTGATGAAGCTCACCTTCCTCGGCACAGGTACATCGACCGGCGTTCCCTCGATCGCCTGCGATTGCGAAACGTGTCTTTCCGAAGATCCCCGGGATAAGCGCCTTCGCGTGTCGATTCTCATCGAGCATAACGATAAAAAGATCCTCGTCGATACATCTATCGATTTTCGTCAGCAAGCTTTGAGGGCAAAGATCGACAGGCTGGATGCCATTCTGATCACCCACTGTCACGTCGACCACGTATTCGGGCTTGACGACATTCGTCCGTTGAATTTTCGCTATGGAGCCATGGGGATCTTCGCGAATGAAATTGCTTGGATCGATCTCCGGCGCATTTTTCAGTACATCTTTAAACCGACACACTTCGGCGGCGGACTGCCGCAGCTAATTCCGCACACTGTCTATCCGCAGTCACCGTTTTGTATCGGCGAGGGTTTGGAGATCACGCCGCTTGAGGTCATACACGGAAAACTTCCGGTGATAGCGTACCGGTTCAACAATTTTGCTTACGCGACAGACCTTAATTTTATCTCGGACGAAACGATCGCGGGGCTGCAGGAGCTTGATGTGCTTGTTCTTGATTGTGTGCGCATCAAACCTCACTCGACACACCTCGGCCTGAATGAAGCGCTTGCCTATATCGAGAGAATAAAACCACGGCGAGCGTTTCTGACGCACTTGAACCATGACGTTCTGCATGCGCGCGACTCGAACCTGTTGCCTCCCAATGTGCGATTCGCGTATGACGGACTCGTGGTTAGCTAGCGTCATCTCTATCCCGATCGCTGATAAAAGTCGCGCGGTAAAATTGTTCCAGGGCAGCTCATAGTATTGATGAACTACATCACCGACGGAGCGCTAAACGCTGAAATACTACGCTTTAGAAAATACTTTACCAACCACTACATTTTGTGT
>JBDTWZ010000109.1:0-10540 GCA_040006435.1 Acidobacteriota bacterium | reverse complement strand
TCTCTTCGTGTATCCTTGGAGCTTAGGCGCGATGTCCCAGACAATTATCGAAACCGAAGAAACGCTCGTCATCGAGACGCCGGAGCGCGTGCCTCTCGCTTTCGCCCTCGCATCGATAGGAAATCGCTTCCTGGCTGCCGCGATCGATCATTTCATACAGTATTTTTCGATTGGCATCGTGGTTTGGATCCTTCTTACCGCCGCCGACCTGGGCAGCGGCGTGACCGGAGTTATCGACGGAATTCAGAAAGAGGCACCGAAATGGCTGATCGCGCTAATGATCTTCCTGCTCTTCTTGCTTTTCGCCGGGTACTTCATTTTTTTCGAATGGCTATGGGATGGTCAGACGCCGGGCAAGCGCCTGCTAAAGCTGCGTGTGATCCGTGAGGATGGCCGGCCGATCACGCTCTGGGAGGCGATGGCGCGCAATCTATTGAGAGTGTTCGATGCGATGCCGGGAATCTTCTATTCGGTGGGATTGATCGCGATCTTTTTGAGCAGTCGCGACCAACGCGTCGGAGATATTTTTGCCGGTACCGTTGTCATACGTGAGCGAACGGACGAGGCTCCTACGTTCGACGAAACATTTTCAAACCGCGTTTCCGACGCCGCCTTCAGGCGCGTTCAAAAGCGAACTGAATTTAACGCCAATGTCATGATCTTGTCAGGGCCGGAGATCGAAGTGATCGAAAGCTTTCTTCGACGGCGTTGGGACCTGACAGAGCGACAGCGCCTCTGGATGGCGTGGCGAATCGCTCTGCCCCTGATGTACAAGCTGAAACCGGACTACGATCTCGTGACTTTCTCATACGAGGGATTTCTCGAAGAGGTCCTCCATCGTTATCACGCACGTCAACGGTTCTTGAATTAGCATTTTTGCAGAGCCAGCCTGAACGTGTTACTTTGCCGTCATCAGATGTCTGCTTCAAAGATCTGATCCATTAGTAAATCGTGAATAGAAATATTTTGGTAACGGGTGGAGCCGGATTCATCGGTTCGCATTTGGTCGATCGTTTGCTCGGCGAGCGCGACTGGAACGTCACCGTCGTTGACGATCTGAATGACTTTTACTCGCCTGAGATCAAGCGTGCGAACCTGGAATCTGCGAAAACGGATCCCGAATTTGAATTTGTCGAGATGGACATCCGCAATGGCGAAAAGCTGCGTGAAATTTTCGACCGAAAGGAGTTCGATTGCATAGTTCATTTGGCCGCACGCGCCGGCGTCCGTCCGTCGTTATGTCTGCCGAAGCTGTACTGCGAAACCAACATTGATGGGACTTTGAACTTGTTGGAGATGGCGCGGGATTTTGACGTGAAGCAATTCGTGTTTGGTTCGTCCAGCTCAGTCTACGGGATCAATGCTAAAGTTCCGTTTGCGGAAGATGACCGGATCCATCAACCGATCTCACCTTATGCCTCGACGAAAGCAGCCGGCGAGCTCCTCTGTCACACTTACTCGCATCTCTTCGACATTCGAACGACCTGCTTGAGATTCTTTACGGTTTACGGCGCGCGGCAGCGGCCCGATCTCGCGATACATAAATTTTCGCGGCTGATCACCGAAGGGAATCCGATCCAGATCTTCGGTGACGGGACCACGCGTCGCGACTACACGTATATCGACGACATCATCCAGGGTGTTCGGGCGGCGATAGATTACGACGGGTCGATGCACGAGGTATTTAACCTGGGTGAGTCGGAGACGACCGAGCTCAGCCGCCTTGTCGCACTGCTTGAGGAAAACCTTGGGATAAAGGCGATCATTGATCGTCAACCAATGCAACCGGGCGACGTGCCGATTACATTCGCGGATATCTCGAAAGCGAAGGAACTCCTGAACTACGATCCATCGACGAAGATCGAAGAGGGAATTCCAAAGTTTGTCGAGTGGTTTCGCGCGTGTCAGGTAGCCGCATAGCACCGGCCGGAAATATATCGTGCGGCGACACACCCGACCGCATTTAAATCCCGCCGACCATGCCCGTCAGGATCGTCGGATGCGGTTTTCTTTAGGCAAGCACCGAGATCTTTTCGATCCAGATTAGTATGTCGCACAAACTCATTTAAAGAGTTCCCCTCACAAAGCACGGCACCTCTCGTTACCCCACGGCGTCGAGGTCGCCCGCTCAACAGCCGCGGTAAAATCCGAGTATTTCCAGTCGTTGCGTTGAAGGATGTTGCCGTCAGCAAGCTCGATTCGATTGATCCGCACCTTTTCGTCGAAAATCTTGTCTGTTGATTTCGACAAACTCTTCAGATCCAAAACGTCGCTTGGCCCCAGCAGACTAAAAACCGAAAGCTCTTTTCGTTCGCTGTTTTTAAATTTTCCGCCACATAGAAAATGTCGACGGACCACGTTAGAGGGGTTCGCGATCTCGGTAAAGCTGTACTCCCAGAAAATTACATCTACCGTCTGGCCGGTGTCGTTTCGCATCTCCGCGATGTAGGTGTAACCGATTACATCGTCGGGTTGCGGCGCCCGAGATGCTTGTACGGACCGGTCCATGGCCGCACTGCGACCCTCAATGCTGTCGTCATACGGATCGCGCGGGTTGTCGGTCCGCTGCTCGCGCGCTTTGCGTTGGAAATGTTTTTCATCGGGATTAACGGGCTTTGCCGGACCCGATGCCGCTATGACAGGTTTCGCCGCCGGTTTTATCGTTCGATACCAGCGGGAACCTAAGACGGGAACCGGCTCCTGAGAATAACAATGGGGCACGACCAACAGAACGAAGATTGATAACTGTACAAAAACTTTCATCCGGCCTCCGGTACTGATCAAACTCGCGGTCTGAATGGATAGCTTCGATCGAACAGACACTCCTCACACGATCAGCTTTTTCCCTCAGATTATAACCCCAGATCGGGTTATGCCGCGCGGTCTTTATTTCGATCTGTTCCGCTGAAACGATCCGCTGACTCTCCGGAGATCTTTTGCACACCCGAGTCACAATTTTTCCCTTTCAAGACCGAAACATTGCTTGAACGCGCGGTTCGACCTACACTATTGACACCTTGCAACTTACAGCCGACCTACTTTCGGAGGACGTTTCATGATCGGAAAGACTGTTTCGCACTATCGCATCACCTCGCAGCTTGGTGAGGGGGGGATGGGCGTCGTTTATGAAGCCGAAGACACGAATCTCGGGCGACACGTCGCACTAAAGTTTCTGACGCCGACGATGGCGAAGGACGAGAACCTGCTGCAGCGATTTCAGCGCGAAGCTCGTGCCGCATCATCGCTCAATCACCCGAACATCTGCACGATCCACGGTATCGAACAACACGAGTCGGAGCATTTCATCGTCATGGAATTGCTGGACGGTGAATCGCTCGCCGATCGCATTCGCCGCGCATCGCTCGATATCGAATCAGTATTAACGCTGGGCGTGCAGATCGTCGACGCTCTCGAATCGGCGCATTCAAAGGGCATCGTCCATCGCGACTTGAAACCGGCGAATATATTCGTGACATCACGCGGCCAGGCAAAGATTCTCGACTTTGGGCTCGCCAAGATCGACAAGCAGAAACCCGATGCGGCATCGAATGTCCCAACCGCGATCGCCGACGGACTTACTCAAGCAGGAGCGACGATGGGGACGGTCGCATATATGTCGCCTGAACAGGCCCGCGGCGAGATCACCGATGCACGCACCGATCTTTTTTCATTTGGCACCGTCCTTTATCAGATGGCGGCCGGTTTTTTGCCGTTTCAGGGTGAGACGTCCGCCGTGGTCTTTGACGCGATCCTGAATCGCGAACCGGCGCCTGTCGATCAGGTAAACCCGTCGCTCCCGCCCGAGCTCAGCCGGATAATCGCTCAAGCACTGGAAAAGGACCGCGACATGCGATATCAAAGCGCGACTGATCTGAAGACCGCCCTGAAGCGTCTAAAACGCGATCTCAATTCAGGACGTCACTCAGGCGAATCATCGATCCACAGCAGTCGAATGCCATCGGCACCTACCCATGAACATTCGATCGCCGTTCTCTATTTCGAGAATCTGAGTGGAATGAAGGAGGACGAATATCTTCGAGACGGCATAACCGAAGATCTGACGACCGAGCTTTCGAAGATCAAGCGTCTGAAAACATTTTCGAGGGCGATGGTATTAAAATATCGCGAACAGTCGGTGACGGCCGGTCAGGTTGGAAAGGATCTTGGTGCATCGTATGTATTGACGGGTAGCTTGCGTCGAGCGGGAAATCGACTGCGGATCAACGCTCAGCTTGTCGATGCCGCGACAGATTTTCCGCTGTGGTCTGAGCGATACGATCGTGAGATGGCCGATGTTTTCGAGGTTCAGGATGAGATCGCCTCAAAGATCGCCGCGGCACTTCGGATCACACTCTCGCCGCAGGAACAGCAGGCACTTGCCGTAAAGCCGACGGAGAATCTTCAAGCGTACGACATGTATCTTCGCGGAAGGAATTACGCGAGACGTGTCGCGCGCCAGGACCTTCAGTTCGCGCTTCAAATGTATGAGAGTGCGGTTGCGCTGGATCCGGATTTTTCACTTGCACACGCCGGGCTCGCTAATGTTTGCACTCAGTTTTACTATTTTTTCGAGCGGGATCAGCAATGGATCGACCGGGCCGTAGCAGCGACTCAAAAAGCAAGCGCCAAGGGTAACGACGCACCGGAGGTTCGGCTTGCCGAAGCGTGGGTCGACTTCGTTGAGCGGCAGTATTCTCAAGCGATCGACAAGATGCGGATCGCTCTCGACGGGCACCCCGATTTGGATGGGGGCTACTATTTGCTCGGGCGGGCACTTTTCGAGGCTGGGCGATATCAGGAGATCGTCGACATTCTGGAGGACGCGTTGGCGCACTCTGGGGAAAACTACAACACGACGATACCTATACACAATGCGCTCGGTGCACTGGGAAAGACCGAAGCTCTGAAAAACTTCATGTTTCGTGAGGTCGCGATCTTTGAAGAGCATTTACAGAAGGTTCCCGAGGATGCCCGGGTGCGAGTGCTCCTCGCCGGCGATTACGCGATGCAGGGCCGGATGGAAGACGCGAAGCGCGAAGCCGACATGGCAATGGCCCTGCGTCCCGACGATACGATGATCCTTTACAACATCGCCTGCGCGTTTTGCGCGATGAATAACCCCGTGGACGCCATGGCTGCGCTCAAGAAGTCCTGGGAGGGTGGAAATATCAATGCGACATGGGTCCGGCAAGATCCGGATCTCGCGATCCTTCACGGCGACCCGGAATTCGAACGGCTGTACCCGCCCGTTTCTGAGTGATATTCCAAAAAGCAATTTCCTACGATCCAGTATCGAACGAACCGGGGTCAATTCGGGTTCTCCGGAGGTATGTTCTGGTTCATATGGAAAAAATTCTCAGGGTCGTACCGTGATTTTATCTTGCGAAGCCGGGCAAAATTCTCGCCATACGCGGCGGCCGCAGCGGTTTCCGGCTCGTCGTCCCCGAGGTAATTGACGTAGCGATCTTTACCCATAAATGGCTTCATTGCCTCGTTTGTCTCGCGTGCCCACGCGACGCAAACATCGGTGGCGGCGGGATCTATCCACTGCGATAGAGCAAGGAAATTAAACGATTCCTTTCGAAGCGGGACAGCCGTATCTTCAACAGCCACGCGCGTAACCGCTCCGTGAAAATGTTCGATCATGACCTGACCCAGCGGGGCCGGACAAACAGCAAACGATTCGATCATTGTGTCGATCGCTTCATCGTCCAAGCGTTCGAGAAAGTTGGACTTCCAATAATTTAGCGCACCCTTAGGAAATGCTCCGTCCATTAAGGTGTTTAGTTCGCTGTATCCGATCGAGGCGATGTTGTCGATAAGTGGGGTTCCGAATTCACGAACTTTTCGAATCGATCTGCTGTTTTCGCCTTCGGCTCCGAAATTGGTGATCGCAACGACCGCCAATTTTGTACCCGACCCGTCCGGCGCGTGCAACAGGCCCGCGATGGCAGTCTCATCGTCCTGAAGCGTTGCCGTTACATCCCGAAAAACCCTGAATAAATCGCCCGCCTTTTCCATTGGATGGGCAACAAAGCCGCCGAAGACGGCCGGTCCAACCTCATGGAGGCGATATTTTAGCGAAACGACAACTCCGAAATTAGCACCTGCACCGCGCAGCGCCCAGAATAGATCCGCGTTCTCGTCCTGACTGGCATTCAGGATCTCGCCATTTGCCATCACTACTTCGGCTGACAACAAATTATCGACCGCCAGGCCGTACTTGCTCGTTATCCATCCAAACCCGCCCCCAAGTGTCAACCCGGCGATGCCAGTGGAAGAAATAAAACCGCCCGGTGTTGCGAGGCCGTAGGCCTGGGTCGCGAGATTAAAATCTGCCCAAGTCGCGCCCGTTTGAGCAACGGCGGATCTAGCGTCGGCGTCGACCTCAACTTTTCTCATGAGCGACATATCAACCATCATCCCACCCTCGACGGTCGCTCTTCCCGACACATTGTGGCCTCCACCGCGGATCGCTACCTCCAATGACAACTGACGGGCCAACTGCAACGCTTTGACTATGTCGGTTTGGTCGATACAGCGAGCAATTATGGCGGGATGTTTATCGATCAGGCCGTTATGCACATGTCTTTCTACCTCGTACCCTTTATCGTCAGGTAGAAGCAGAATTCCGGAAAAATCACCCTTTAATTTTTCGACAGCGGCCGAGACATCTTTTCTTCTGTCCATGTATTTAAACTAAACCAATATATTAAGAGTTCAAAATGGCACTAGAGGCCGATGGGCGTGATATTTGATCGGGAACCAATCTCAAATTTTCCCTGGCCAAAGGCACATTGCCGTGGCTTCCCGTCCAGATTATCGACAAGATCCGCCCGCCTTCACGCTTTTCAAACATCTGATTAGGTACTGACGCAGCGTGATACAATACCGCCTTTCAAATTCGCAAAAGGAGATCGTTCAATGGTCGAAAGGAATGAGCCTGCGGGCTCCGAATACGCGCACGGTAATGCAAGCGTCCCGTCCGCGTTGCGGATGTGGTTCGTGATCCATTTTGCGATCGACATGATCGTTGCGCTGCCGCTGTTCTTCGCACCGCGTGAGGTGCTCACTTTGTTCGGGTGGACGGCGATTGATCCGCTTGCGACTCGTTTGGCGGCGGCCGCTTTCTTTGGCATCGGGCTCGAGTCGCTGATGGGCCGAAATGCCGGCCGTGAAGCGTTCAAGGGAATGCTGCAGTTGAAATTGATCTGGTCCGCTTTCGCCGCCATCGGCCTCGCGTGGTCGGTTCTCGAAGGCGGGTTGAAATACCAATGGATCGGCTGGATGCTCGTCGGCACCTTCGTCGCATTTCACGTACTGTGGTGGTACTGGCTGCTTCGATTGAAGGGCGGTCGCGACGAAGTCGCCTAGAGGATCACAAAACCCCGAATAATAATCTTGGTGAGAAATTCTTGTCGCCGAAATGGACATTCATTGATCGGCACCACGTTCAGGGCCGAGTTGACCTGACCACAAAATAGAATTATTCTAAATCCAAAGTAAGTAGTGGAAACTTTGATGGAAGACATCGAAAGCTTAGGGCTTACTAAGCAGCGACAGGCCATTCTCCAGGTGATCCGCGTAGCGGACGAGCACTTGACGGCGAATGAGGTCTTTGACGCCGCGCGCCAAATCCTTCCGAGCATCTCATTTGCCACCGTATACAATTCGCTGCGATACCTGAAAAATGAAGGACTGATCGGAGAGGTTCGATTCGGCACGGATGTCATGCGCTACGACCGAAAGCTGACTCGCCACGACCACGCGATCTGCAACAACTGCGGGAAGCTTGTCGATTTTGAACTGAGTGTTCCAAAAAGATTGCTCGAACAGGCAGCGATGCTTTCGAAATTTGAAGCCGGATCGATCGAACTTACTTTGCACGGTTTGTGTCCGGAATGCTCTCACGCATGAGTTTGCTCTTGGTCGTCAAGAGCTCGTCGGAATAATTTAAGGTAAAGGAAAAAACGAGATGGAAAACAACAAAGAAGAGAATGGTTCGGGCAAATGTCCGTTCACGAGTGGGGCGATGAAATACACTCACGGAACTTTCAGGGCCAATCGTGACTGGTGGCCGAACATGCTGAAACTGGATATTCTCCGGCAGCACTCCGAACTTTCGGATCCGATGGGCGAGGGCTTTAATTATGCGGAAGAGTTCAAAAAGCTCGATCTCTCGGCGGTAAAAAAAGATCTTGCCGCGCTGATGACCGATTCGAAGGATTGGTGGCCGGCAGACTTTGGACACTACGGCGGTTTGTTTATCCGCCTGGCGTGGCACAGCACGGGTACATACCGCATCGGCGACGGCCGCGGCGGCGGCGGCCGTGGACAGCA
Source organism: Acidobacteriota bacterium (assembly GCA_040006435.1). Taxonomy (GTDB): domain Bacteria; phylum Acidobacteriota; class Blastocatellia; order Pyrinomonadales; family Pyrinomonadaceae; genus OLB17. The sequence continues at coordinate 2,200 of JBDTWZ010000109.1, read as the reverse complement.
GAGGTTCGCACCGCTCAACAGTTGGCCGGACAATGTGAGCCTCGATAAGGCCCGCCGGCTTCTTTGGCCGATCAAGCAGAAGTACGGCCGGAAGATCTCGTGGGCCGACCTATTTGTCCTTGTCGGCAATGTCGCTCTCGAAACGATGGGCTTCAAGACATTCGGCTTTGGCGGCGGACGCGAGGACGTATGGGAACCCGATCAGGACGTTTACTGGGGAGCTGAAGACACCTGGCTGGGCGGCGATGTTCGGTACGAGCACGGATCCAAAGGCGCGGACAAGCAGACAGGAACACTCGTTTCGGATGACGATGCTGATGGCGACACGCATACACGACGACTCGAGGACCCGCTCGGCGCGGTGCAGATGGGTCTCATTTATGTGAATCCGGAAGGTCCGGATGGCAACCCCGATCCGCTTCTGGCGGCCCACGACATCCGCGAGACGTTTGGCCGCATGGCGATGGACGACGAGGAAACCGTCGCACTTATCGCAGGTGGGCATTCGTTCGGCAAGACGCACGGCGCGGCGGAATCGACGCATGTTGGTGTCGAGCCGGAAGGCGCCAGCCTCGCGGCGCAGGGCTTTGGCTGGCATAACAGCTACGGCACGGGCAAGGGCGCGGACACGATCACGAGCGGCCTCGCAGTGACTTGGACCACCACGCCGACCCAGTGGAGCAACAACTTTTTCGAGAATCTCTTCAGTTTCGAATGGGAACTGACGAAGAGCCCGGCCGGCGCCCAACAGTGGGTAGCCAAAGACGCCGATGCGATCATCCCGGATGCTTTCGATCCGTCTAAGAAGCACCGGCCAATGATGCTCACGACGGATCTCTCGCTGCGGTTTGATCCGGAATACGGAAAGATCTCCAAACGTTTTCTCGAGAATCCGGACGAGTTTGCCGACGCGTTCGCTCGTGCTTGGTTCAAGCTGACCCATCGCGACATGGGCCCGCGTGTCCGCTATCTGGGACCTGAGGTCCCGGCGGAAGAATTGATCTGGCAAGATCCGGTTCCGGCCGTGGATCACGATTTAATCGACGACGCGGACATTGCGACGTTGAAAGATAAGATCCTGAATTCGGGATTGTCCGTGCCTCAGCTTGTCTCGACGGCGTGGGCATCTGCCTCGACATTCCGCGGCGGTGACAAGCGTGGCGGTGCCAACGGTGCGCGAATCCGCCTCGAACCGCAAAAGAACTGGGAGGTCAACGATCCGGCTCAGCTTGCGAACGTTCTCAGCACGCTTGAGGGAATTCAGAATGAGTTCAACGCGGGCGGTAAGAGAGTTTCTCTTGCCGATCTGATCGTACTTGGCGGCTGTGCCGCTATCGAAAAGGCGGCGAAAGACGCCGGTTACAACGTGCAGGTTCCGTTCGCTCCGGGCCGTACCGACGCGTCACAAGAGCAGACGGATGTCGATTCATTCCGGCACATGGAGCCTAGGGCCGATGGCTTCCGGAACTATAAGAAGAGCCACTACAAGACATCGGCCGAGGAAATGCTCGTCGATAAGGCGCAACAACTGACGCTTACCGTACCCGAAATGACCGCTCTTGTCGGCGGCATGCGTGTTCTTGACGCAAGCTCCGGCGACAGCAAGCACGGCGTGTTCACCAAAAAGCCGGGCACGTTGACGAATGCCTTTTTCGTTAACCTTCTCGATCTCGGCACGACGTGGAAAGCGGCGGATGAAAGCGAGACCGTTTTCGAAGGCCGCGATTCCGCGAACGGTGAGCTGAAGTATCTTGGCTCGCGTGTCGACCTTATTTTCGGATCGAACTCCGAGCTTCGTGCTTTAGCGGAGGTTTATGCGTCTGCGGATGGCGGAGACAAGTTCGTAAACGACTTCGTCGCGGCGTGGAACAAGGTCATGAACCTGGACCGCTTCGACATCGCCTGATTCGGGGCGGAAGATTGTTATATTGACCCGAAAAGGCGGCTCGGCAACGGGCCGCCTTTCGATATTTGAAATGGGATGATCTCCGAGCCCTGCATCAAAACCCGCAGCGAGCCGCGAAACCCGCGAGCGGCATAAGAAGATTCCGCACCGTTGTGGTAAAGGAAAACCGTGTTGTAGCGGCGATCGCAAAAGAGAGCCCAGGAATTGCCAGCGAAGAATTCAAGTTGTTTTCGCTCGTCCGATTGAGCGAGCGAACACACACACGCGATCATTCCAAATACCACTGCGGCGATC
>JBDTWZ010000108.1:0-10568 GCA_040006435.1 Acidobacteriota bacterium | reverse complement strand
GCTCAACGTCCGGTCTGCCGCAAGCTTCACGAACACCGGAACACGGCATTTGGCGTCACGTTTCCGGTAATTCGTACATGTTCAAATTCAAGAACTTCAACTTTAACGCAATGGGTCAACCGGTTAGCTACGCGATCGTTGCCCACACGGTGGAGCTCGACACCACGGCTGACACCTATTATTCAGCCGGTACAGCGTCGTTCTATCTTATGAACGGGACACAAGTAGGCCAGGGATGTTCGGACGCTGACGGCACACGAATGAGCTTCTAGATTCAATCGCGGCGCTCCAGAAGTACAAACTGCGCAACCGCTACTGGAGTTCGTTTCGAATAGGCTAAAACACGAAGTCGGCGAAGCATCTGTCTTCGCCGACTTCGTTGTATTTCAACCTGATTAACCACAGCTGGCGCAGGACTATATCGGATCTATCCATCTTGTCCGCGTCATACCCGGTCATCTGAGTTACTCCGCCAAAACGGAGCTTCCACGGAATCATCTCGCGAGCAAACGCTTCGCAAGATCCACATACAGCCGCACGGCTTCTTCCAGGTCCTTCTTCAGGACAAACTCATCCTTAGTATGTGCGACAAGTATCGATCCAGTATGTGCGACAAGTATCGATCCGGGCCCAAGTAGCAGCGGCTGGCCCCAATTTGTGAGGTATGGAATATCGGTCGTGAATCGAACGGTCTTCTGTTTGAAGCCCTCGACCTCAAGCATCCTCACCGGCTCACTGCACGACAGGATCTCGATCTCTCCGCGATCGCGTACTACATTTCGAAGCGCTTCTTCGATCGGTTCACGCGGGGTCGTTAGACGGATCAGCAGCCCGGCCTCGGCACGCGGCGGTATGACATTCAGTGCGACGCCGCCTTCGATCGTGCCAATATTTACGGTCGTTTCGCCAAAGAAATCGTCATGCGGAAATTTTGTATGCCGGATATCGTCTAATATTTCCAACAACTTTTCGATCGCCGAATCGCCGATCTCGGGATATGCGGAGTGAGCCGCTTTTCCGGTCGTCTTGATCTTCAAACGAAACGAGCCTTTCGAACCGATCGCGAGATCGTTGTCAGTCGGTTCGCCATTGATCATGTGCTCGCACTTCGCTGCCAGCGGATGATCGTTCGCCGCTCTCGCACCGGTCGACGAGCGTTCTTCTTCGACGGTATAGAGCAGACCGATGTTATCAATGCCTTCGTTTCGCAACTGTTCCGCCGCCGTGATCTGCGCGGCGATAATTCCCTTCGCATCGCACGCCCCGCGACCGTAGATCTTTTCCCCATCCTCGGTCGGCGGAATGAATGGCGGAACGGTATCGATGTGTGTCGAGAACCAAACCCGCGGCGTGTCATTCAGCCACGCGATGACATTGTTCTGATTCTCGGATACTTTCTGCAGCTCTACAGTCCAGCCGAGTGATTCGAGATGATCGCGCAGCCAGAACCCGACCGCTTCCTCTTCACCCGAAGTGGAGGGGATGTTCATCAGTGAGGTTGTGAGTTCGAAAAGATTCATTGCTTTATCGGATTTATATTAAAAACATTTCCTATAGTATCTTGCATTAATTGCCCCCAGATTCAGAGTCCGTGTCAAAACTGCGGCTTTGCCTGAGTTTTGACGCAGCCTCTGAAGCTGGAGGCAATTGATAAGAACCAGTCGGTACGCCCACGGTTCTGACTCCCACCTGCATATCACACCGCTCGCTAAAAAAACTCGCCGTGCAATTTCTTTATGACGTCAGCCACGAGTGTCTCCTTTACGACAAACGTCAGATTTACCGCCGATGCTCCGTGCGAAACCAGCGCGATATTCACGTCGTCGATCGTCGAGAATATCTTCGACGCAAGACCCGTTGATGCACGCAGGCCCTCGCCGACGACGCAGATGACGGCGTACCCGTGTTCGACCTCGACCTCGCCGAGACGCTTCAGTTCCTCGATGATCTTTTCGATCCTAGCATTGTTATCGAGCGTAAGCGCGACGGACACCTCAGAAGTCGAAATAACATCGATCACCGTTCGGTGCCGGTCAAACACCTGGAACAGCGCACTCATAAAACCGTAGCTGCCTAGCATCCGCGCCGATGTGATCCGCAGAATAGTAATGTTCTTTTTGTGGGCGATGGACTTGATCTTGTTCGGGGCCTCACCAGATTCGCCGAGGATCATTGTCCCGGTTTGATTCGGCTCGAATGTGTTACAGACACGAACCGGTATTCCATGATCAACCGCCGGCTTGATTGTTTTCGGATGAAGAACTTTGGCGCCAAAGTATGCAAGCTCGGCCGCTTCTTCGTAACTCAGGAATGGAATTGTCCGCGCTTCGCCGCAGATGCGCGGATCGCATGTCATAACGCCGGTCACATCGGTCCAGATCTGCAGCTCGCCTGCATCGAGCGCCGCCGCAACGAGCGCGGCGGAATAGTCCGATCCTCCGCGGCCGAGTGTAGTCGTTTCGCCGCCGCGGCTCGCTGCGATAAAGCCGCCAAGTATTGGAACTTCCCCCGCGTCGATCAAAGGCTCAAGTTCGAGCTTTACGAGCTCGTTCGTTTCATCGATGATCGGCGTCGCCGCTCCATACTCGTCGTCGGTCACGATAAGACGACGCGAATCGACCTGGCGGGCATTCACTCCTTTAGCTTTCAGGACTTCGGCGAGTAGACGCGATGACAACTGTTCGCCATATGAAACGATGGCGTCCTTGAGCATCTGCAGCGGAAGGCTCCGACGCGAAGTTCGCATCAGGAGATCGGACAGTTCTCCGCGGGCGAATTCAAGTTCGCCGCTGAATGCATTAGGAAGGCCGTCCGGAATGAATTGCCGTGAGACCTCGATGTGTCTTTCAAAATGCGGTTCGAGCGAACCAAACGCCTCATCGAAATCACCTTTCTTCGCGGTTTCGAAGGCGGCTAAAAGCGCGTCGGTGACTTTCGTCATCGCCGAAACCACAACAACCGGGTGCCGCTCGATCTGCGTCGAAACGATGTAGAACACGCGCTCAAAGGCAGAGACGTCGCCGACCGACGTACCGCCAAATTTCATTACAGTTGGATGATGAGTATCGCCCACGATCAAACGTAAACTTAAAGCAAAACAAGTTTACGCGCAAAGAACAAAATTTTTCAGATCGGCTTCAATCCGTTTTCATCCCTGTCATCCGCGGTTAGATCTTCGTTAACGACGAGACGCCTTGGTGGGTTAGCTTTAATTTGAACGCGAATTGCGCGGATGAGGCGGATTTGGGCGGATAAAGACGAACAATATTTTTCGGATCTGTCCGAATCCACCTCATCCGCCTGATCCGCGTTCAAAACAATCGCGAAGATACAAGCACGTTACCCGCATAACACTGCACCGCCGTTAATATTGACGATCTCGCCCGTGATGTGCCGCGACCAATCTGATAACAGAAAGCAGATAGAGAGGGCGACATCGTCGGTCGTCGCGATACGGTTGAGCGGTATACCGGCGATCACATTTTGGTAATAGGCATCATCCTCAAATGCTGGACGCACCATCGCGGTTTCGATCCAGCCGGGTGCGACGGCATTGACACGGATCTTCGGACACAGCTCGGTCGCAAGCGCTTTTGTGAACGATATCATTCCGCCCTTCGATGCCGAATAGTTTGAATACCCGGCCTCGCCACGCTGACCGGATGTCGATGAGACCATAACGATCGAACCCGACGATTGTTTCTTGAGCGACGGAACGCAGGCCTTTGTCGTCGCCCATGCCGATTTCAGATTCGTGTTGATGACCTTGTTCCAGATATCCTCCGACATATCCTCGATCGCCGCGCCTTCCCATACACCGGCGTTGCAGACAACGAGATCGATTTGGCCGAAACGATCGATAGTCTCCTTCGCAAGCTTCTGCGCTTCGACCATGTCCGACACATCAGCCTGTACGGCGATTGCCTCGACGCCTTTGTTTTGGCAAATGCGAACGGTCTCGAGCGCCTCGACCTCGTTGGTCAGGAAATTAACAGCGACATTCGCCCCGCCTTCTGCGAGCCGGATGGCTGTTGCCCGCCCGACGCCGCGGGATGCACCGGTGACGATCGCCGTCTTACCGGCGAAAAGGTTTTTGGGAAGTTCGATCGGGATATCTGCTTCGTTCATGTTTCGTTAATAGTAAATAGTAAATCGTGAATCGTGAATAGTAAATCAAAGGCGGCAGCGTCACTGCCTTTAGGCCGCGAGCGGTGACTCCACCCCGCGATTCACGATTTGATATTCACGATTTACTATTCACGATTCACGATTTACGATTTACTAGAATGCACGATACAAATCTCCTTGAAGACCAGCCCATCGCATGGATCCCGACACCGGAGGTGATCGAACGCGCGCAGCTTACTCGTTTTATGAAGCAGGTCGGCATCTCCACTTGGAATGATCTGTATGAATTCTCGATTCGCGACGTTGAAAAGTTTACCGAGGAGGTTCTTACGTTTCTCGATATCAAGTTCGATCCACCGTATGGGAAGCTGCTCGATACGTCGGGAGGGATTGAATCCCCTGTATGGTTTGCGGCACAGGCAGAGACACGACCGGTAGGGAGTGTGCTCTTGTCAGAATCGGGAGCGGTAGCGACCGGGCCGGCCGAAAATGCGGATTGCGGATTGCGGATTGCGGAATCAGATGACTCGTCACTCGTCACTGGTCACTCGTCACTAACGGCCGGTCTGAACATTACCGAGATGTGCCTCGACCGCTGGCAGACGGACGAGATGAAAGACCAGCCGGCGGTGATTTGGGAAAACGAGTTCGGCGAACCTAACGAACTTTCATATTTGGAATTGTTCGAGGAGGTTGAAGAAGTGGCCGAAGGTTTGCGCTTATTGGATCTTAAAAAAGGCGATGCTATTGGGATCCATCTTCCGATGATGAGGGAGACAGTCGTAGCTCTCCTCGCGGTGAGCCGAATGGGGGCGATAGCAGTCCCAGTATTTTCAGGATATGGCATTGACGCAATCGCAAGTCGATTGAACGCTGTTGAGGCAAAAGCGCTTTTCACAATCGAGGGTTTTCAACGGCGCGGCAAAAACTTTGACGCGTTTTCTATCGCTCAGGAAGCTGTAAACGTCTGTCCGAGCGTCAAAAGTCTTATCGTCGTTGGACGCGAGACGCCAACGAATATTGCCTGGGAGCCGGACGAGAGAGCTCTCGCTGACTTGCGAGTGATCTTCTATCACCTCCTGATAGAAAGGGTGTTCGATGAGGGAGCAGATAGATGGTTTCCCGTGAGAACCTCTGCCGAAGATCCGCTCATCATCCTATACACCTCCGGTACCACCGGTAAACCCAAAGGTATAGCGCACACTCACGCGAGCTTTCCTATCAAGGCGGCGCAGGACATGGCATTCGGAACGGACGTCGGACGCGGCACACGGATCTCGTGGTACACAGACATCGGCTGGATGATGGGGCCGTGGCTGATCTACGGCGCGCTCATCAACGGAGCGACGATCTGTATCTACGACGGAGCTCCCGATTACCCGACACCGGACCGCATGTGGGAATTTTGCGCAAAACACAAGGTCGAGGTGCTGGGAATCTCACCGACGCTCGTACGAGCGCTGGCGGCTCACGACAAGACGCGCATACAAGGGTCAGTACCACCTGCGGTAGCGGGTGGGTCCGACAAACAAGAAGACGATCTCCAGCGCGGCCGCAAAGACGCAAAGGAAGAGTCTGATTCTTCTGAACTACCACCCCGTCCGCGGAAGCGGCGTCCACCCCTCCTAAACCAGGAGGGGAGCTCCGGAGCACCCCACCAGCGCCACGATCTGAGCAGTCTGAGAATGTTTGCGTCGACCGGCGAGCCGTGGAATCCCGCACCGTGGTGGTGGCTGTTCGAGAAAGTCGGAAACTCGAAACTCCCGATCATCAATTACTCAGGCGGAACCGAGATCGCAGGCGGCATACTGATGGGAAATCCGCTGCTGCCGATCAAGCCGTGCTCATTTCCCGCACCGTGTCCGGGAATGGATGTCGATATTCTGGACGAAGAAGGTAATCCGGTCGGTCCGAATGAAGTCGGCGAGTTGGTCATCAAGCAGCCGTGGATCGGAATGGCCCGCGGTTTCTGGCAGGAAAAGGAACGGTATCTCGATACTTACTGGCGACGCTTCAAAGATATTTGGGTGCACGGCGATTGGGCAATGCGCGACAAGGACGGTCATTGGTTTATCCTCGGCCGCTCGGACGACACGCTGAAGGTTGCCGGAAAACGTGTCGGACCGGCAGAGGTCGAAAGCATCCTCGTCTCGCATCCCGACGTCATCGAGGCGGCCGTGATCGGCGTACCCGATGAAGCAAAAGGTACTGCGATGGTGGCGTTCTGTGTTTTAAGCGACAAGGGACAAGTGACAAGTGACCAGGGACGAGGGACGAGTGAAGAGGAACATGTGGCTACGTCTACATCTTCTTCCTCGTCACTCGTCACTCGTCACTCGTCACTCGAAAGAGAGCTGAAAGCTCTAGTCGCCCGAGACATGGGCAAACCACTCGCGCCTTCGAAGATCCATTTCGTCTCGGCACTGCCAAAAACACGAAACGCGAAAGTCATGCGGCGCGTCTTGCGTTCGACTTACCTCGGCGAAGATCCCGGCGATCTTTCCGCACTCGAAAATCCGCGGACTGTTACCGAAATTCAAAACATCCTGCGAACCTGATCGCTCTCCGCTGCGGCCGACCTTACTTCTCGAGAAATCAAATCTCCACTTCATAGATCGCATATTTGCCGTCGCGGTTACTCGTGAAAAGTAATCGCTTGCCGTCGGGCGACCAGCGCGGATACGTGTCGTCAGCCGAGTTTCGGGTGATCCTCAAAGGACCGCTACCATCAAAATTCATCACATAGATCTCGCCATTCCCGGTCGCATCGCTAGCGAACGCGATACGTCGCCCATCAGGTGATACCGAGGGGTTCCCGTCCCCGCGCGGCCGAAAGGTAAGGCGCTTTTCAGTGGAGCTGCCATCGACGCCTATCTTGTAGATCTCAAAGTTACCGACCCGGCCACCTTCCTTGTCGTTGGCAAAAACTATCTCTCGCCCATCGGGCGACCATCCGGGTGTAACGCTCATGCCTGCACGGGTCGAATAGAACTGACGCTGCTCGCTGCCGTCTGGGTTCATGAGGTACAAACTATAGATCCCGTAGTTCCCGTCGCGATTCGTGGCGAAGACGATCTTCGTGCCATCCGGGGAAAAAGAAGGATCAGCGTCCCGGCTAGGATTGTTTGTCAGATTTACGAGCCCGGTCCCGTCAGCCTTGATCAGGCAGATCTCGGCATTCGAACCAATACGATCCTGAAATACGATCTGCTCGCCGTCTGGTGAAAACGAAGGCGCTGTATCGGCAATGGTAGTTTTCGAGAGCACAGTCTCTACCCGCGTCTCGACGTTAAACGTCCGCAGTTCCCCGCCGTTATCGCCCATTTCCGCCGCATAGAGGACCAGTCTGCCATCCGGTGAGTACGACGGGAACTTAACATTTCGGTCCTCGCCGGCAAGTTTGTGCGGGTGGAACACCTCTGCGCTTGTGACAAAGACATCGTCACCGCCCTCACGTTCTGAAGAGAAAACGATCTGCGTCCCGTCGGCCGACCATCCGCCCGGAACGACATAATCGCCCGACTTCCAATTCGTCAATCGACGAACACCGCTTCCGTCGAGGTTCATCAGAAACGTATTGCCGCTATCGTTTTCGCGATCGGCGTTAAAGGCGATCTGGGTCCCGTCGGGCGAGAAGAGGGGGTGACTTTCCCACGCTGGGTGGTTGGTCAAGCGACGAACGTCGGTGCCGTCCGAGTTCATTAAATAAATTTCCGCGTTCCCGTCGCGCAGACTCGCGAAAGCGATCTGCTTGCCATCCGGCGAAAACGAAGGATCGGCATCGAATGAGGGGTTCTTACTTACGTCCTCGGACTTGCCGGTTTCAAGCGTATAAACAAAAATATCGGAGTCGTCGGCGTTGATTCTAGTCTGATAGACAATCCGCTTGCCGTCGTGCGACCAGTCAAAGCTGCCGGCGGAAAATGGCAGGGCGAACTCATTCGAACCATCGGCGTTTGCCAGATAGATAGACGTTTTATCGCCTTCCTTGAAAAATAATACTTTCGTTTCGTCGGGCGACCAGACACCATGGCTGAAACTACCGAAGGGCTTTGCTTCGCGTTGGTCAGTACCGTCCGAGTTCATCATCATCATCGCCGTCCGCTTGTCGCTTCCGGTGCGCAGAAAACGGATGCTACCGTCCTTCGCCCATCGCGGATAGTTTTCAGCAGCCGGATCGTGTGTCAGATGAACAGGTTCATAAGGGGCGGCACTGACGATCGGTGTCGCTTGTTTCCAATAGTAATATCCGCCGATGGCGGCAGCCAGCACTACCAGAATCGCCGCGGCCAACGCCGGGAACAATCTTTTAGTGCGATAAGTGCGATTCGGCAGTCCGGAGAGCTGCAGCTCCGTCTCGGCAAGGCCAACATCGAGAAGTACCGTCTGGAAGCCCGAGTTCGATCTTAGAAATTCAAATTCTTTGTCAAATCGTATCCAGGTTAGGTTCGGATCACGCTCTTGCCGCGCCGCCTCTAGCCAGAACATTGCGTCTTTTTCATTTCCCGACGCGGCGTATACCGATGCGATATTTACGCTACTGATATACTTCTCAGTCTTCATCTTTATCAGCCGGTCGAGAGTTTCTCGAGCACCCGCGTCGTTCCCGTCGGTCGCCTGTAGAACTCCCTGCAACGAGAGCGTGAGCGAGTTGGCTCCTGACAGACTGACGGCCTTTTCACACTGCACCGCCGCTTCTGTGAACCGTCCCAGATCCAGATAGGCAAATGCGAGATGGTAGTGGGCGAGATAGAAATCCGGAAAATCGGCAACCGTTTTTTCATGGAGAGCAACGGCCGCCTCGGGTTGACCGCAGTAGCGGAAAACTTCCGCGAGCCACGTGGCATTTATTGGCGATAACGGATCAAGCTCGTAGGCCTTAGTCAGGACCTTGATCGCTTCGCTGACCCGTCCAACGCGACAGAGGTAAACTCCGAGCAATTCGTAACCGGTTGAGAAATTAGGATCTAGATTCAAGGCGCGTCGAAATGCAAGTTCGGCACCGGACCAATTCCAGTCGTAATCCAGCACTACTACACCCAGAGCGGCGTGGGCTTCGGCCAGATTTTCGTCCAGCTCAAGTGCCTTCAGAGCGGCAAGTTTCGCCTTTGGAAAATAATCTTGCGGGGCGAATCCGTCGTAATAAGGCAGCAGATTATAGATATCCGCGAGCCCGGCGTAGGCGAGCGCATATCGGGGATCGATCTCGATCGCTTTCTCGTAGCATTTAAGGGCTTCGTCGTACGACTCCGCATTTCGCTTGGTCCAGAAATATCTCCCCTTCAGATATTCCTGATAGGCATCGATATTATCCGTGTCGCGCTTAGCGGGCTCGAAACGAGCCTGACTGCTCATTTTCGCTGTCAGTGCTCGCACGACCCGTTCTCCAATAACATCCTGGACCGTGAAAATGTCATCGACCTCCGCATTGAAGCTGTCGGCCCATAGGGACGCTCCGTCGGAGGTACGCAAGAGCTGTACTGTAAGGCGCAGCTTACTTCCTACCCGCTGAAACCTGCCATCGAGAATGGCACCTGCGTCTAGTTCGCGGGCCGCGACGATCGGGTCACGGTCTGAAATATTGAATTTGAGGATCGAACTTGTCGGTCGGACCTGGAGATGGCCGCCTCGGTTCATCTGGGTTATTAGCGCGTCGGTCAGTCCGAGCCCAAAGATCTCGTCGGTCTCCGTAGGGTCCAGCGGCTGAAATGGCAGGATGGCGATGCTTTTAATAACATCCGGGGAAGTATCGAACGCGGAACCGGAGGCCTCAGATTGCGCCGGATTTTGGGTGAGCTTGATCCGAAGTTGGCGGTGAACGAGCAAGTCGGTGTCCGCATCCACTCGCCGCACATCCGCCTTGAACCTATATCCACGTCGAGGCAGCGTCTCGATCATCTCTACCCCGCCTGTATTCAGGATCTTACGCAGGCGTGAAACACTCTTGGCGAGGTTACCTTCCTCGACGAACGACTCCTCCCAGATCGAAGCCATCATTTCATCTTTTGTTAAAAGCTTGCCGTTGTTTTGAACCAGGAGGTGCAGGGTATCGAAAACCTTCTCAGAAAGATGGACCGCGCGGCCGTCGACGAGGAATACGCGCTCGTGTGGATCGAGGATGAACTTTCCGAATTCGAAGGTGACGCCTTTGTTTTCCGTCGTTTCGCGCATGTCAAAAGAATGTCAGAACTTTGTCCGAAAAAATGCAAGACATCTCTTGTGCGTTTCGGCGAGCATGTGACCTAACAACCGCAATCGGCATGGAGAGTAGTGGATGTCGCGTCCGTGAAGTATACACCCAACCACACGGGAAACAAGAAAAACCGATGAATGACAAGACGAATATCGAGATCGAGCTTAACGAGACCCTCGCATACAGCCGGCGAAGCGAGCCATTCCAAGGTTTTTGTTCGAAATGCAAATCGATGGTCGAAATGGCG
>JBDTWZ010000107.1:0-10777 GCA_040006435.1 Acidobacteriota bacterium | reverse complement strand
CGCGAACTACCTAATCCCCTTTCTCATCAACTGTTCTTTCAACGCCTGGGAAACAGCCGTATCGAATCCGTTGGTCTTTCCCTGCTTCTTTTGCTCCGCGGTGATGAAATCGTCGCGCTGTTTCGAGAGGGTAAGGATCTCTGCTCGAATCACCTTTCGCTCGGCGATCCGTTTGTCGATCTCTTTCTTTCGCTCGGCGACGGACATTTTCTGCATATTCTCAGGGAGATTCTCGGTCTTTACGTTCTCGATCTTGACCGCTTCGTTTTCAACATCCTGAACGAGGTCGCCGTCATATTGAAAACTGTTCACCGCTTTGTTCACGGCTCGGTCCGCCTGCGCACCCATCGCGGCCCCGCTCATAATCCTCGATTCCGACGCCGATTGCGCGCTGACATTCTTATCGCGCCTTCTCTTGTCGCCATATGTCACGTAAGTTTTCCCGACCTTAGCGGCGAGCTCGGCAAGCTTCGCGTCGTATGGTGTCGATATCGCCTGTACGCCGCCGTCTTGTGCGATCGCGAAATATTTTCCCTCGCCACGATGTGCGATCGACTGCCAAACCTCTTTTGTCCCATCCAGCGTGCCGCACTGAATAGTATTGACGATCATATTTTTTCGAACTGCTTCGGCTGTCGTCACCAGAACATCTGGCTCCTGCTGATAGTTCTGTGGCGGGGCATCACCAACGAGAAAAACGATCTGCGCGAGGTTCTTCTTTGCAGGCGACCAACCGGAGTTTCTGACGCCATCTGCCATGGCTTTTCTAACATTCTCAGGCGTGTCACCGCCGCCGTCCGCTTGATAATCCATCAGTGTCGTATAAACCTTGTCGAGGTCTTCGGTGATCGGCAAGATCCTGGTGACGTATTCGTCGCCGTTGTCGCGGTAAGCAACCAGGCCCACACGGACTCGAGGCTTGGACGGCTTCTGCATCACCTCATTGATAATTCCCCAGATTCTCTGCTTCGCGCCATCGAGCAAGCCGCCCATCGAGCCGGTCGTGTCGAGAACAAAAACCATCTCGAGGGTGTCGCGATTGTCCGCCGCAGGTTTTGACCTAACCGGGGCTTTCGTGACGTGCCTCTGGGCCAACGAACTGAGATCAAGAGAAAATACTAACAGCGACACGAAGAACAATGTTCCGACGATCCTTTTCATACAAACGCTCCTTTATGGTAAATAATTGCCCGCAAACGGGCGTGGTCGATACTTACCGAACGCCGGGCGCGAAAGGTTCTTGCAGAAAAAGTGTTAGGCGGAAATAACGTCGTGAATAAGAGGAGGATTGTCCGGCCCGGGATCATCTTGAACGCAGTACGCATCGGCGATCGTTTTACCGGCCGTTTCGAGATGGGTCGCCGCCCGACAGAAGAGAAATCCGATCGGCTGGCCGGCAGAAATGTTGTCGCCGAGCTGTGCGACGCATTCATAACCGATGGCATGATCGATCTCGTCCTCCGCCCGGACACGCCCGCCGCCGATCTCGGAAAGAGCATTACCGATGGCAAGAGTATCGATCGCCGCGACAAAGCCCGAACGCGAAGCTTTGATCTCGTGTTTTTTAACGCCGCTTTCAAAAAGTTTTTCAGGATCGTCGCAAACGGTTTGGTCGCCGTTCTGGCAGCCGATGTTCCTTCGCAAAAGCTCCAGCGCTTCGCCACCCGAAATTTTTGACTCGATCAGGGCGCGGGCCGATTCGACGGTATCCGATATGCCCGTCAGCATGAGCATTCGAGCCGAAAGCTCAATAGACAATTCAGTCGTCGCCTTCGCACGCTCGTCCGCTTCGCCGCGAAGGATCTTAATGCATTCGTAGATCTCGTGAGCATTGCCGACGAACTGGCCAAGCGGCTGGTTCATATCGGACACGACCGCTTCGGCTTTAACGCCAAACTTTGAGCCGGTCTGTACCAGCGCGTGAGAAAGCCTTTTCGAATCTTCGAGGCTCTTCATAAACGCGCCCGAACCGGTTTTTACATCCAGAACAAGAGCGTCCAAACCCTCAGCAAGTTTTTTCGACATGATCGACGCGACGATCAGCGGGATGTACGGAACAGTCGCGGTGGCATCGCGAAGCGCATATAGCTTTTTATCGGCAGGCGCGATTTGATCCGTCTGTCCGGCCATTGCGAACCCGCAAGACGTTACGATCTTTCGAAATTCATGGGTCGAAAGTTTTACATTATAGCCCGGGATCGATTCGAGCTTGTCGAGAGTGCCGCCCGTGTGCCCGAGGCCGCGGCCGGAGACCATAGGAACCGCGACACCGCACGCAGCGACGATGGGAGCGATCAACAAAGACGTTTTGTCGCCGACGCCCCCCGTCGAGTGCTTGTCGGCCTTTGGCATCTCGATGTCGGAGAAATCCAGGACGTCACCCGAGTACAGCATCTCGCGCGTAAGAGTTTCGCTTTCCGCGTCGTTCAATCCGCGAATGAACATCGCCATTAGGAGCGCCGAGATCTGATAGTCGGCCCATGTTTTATCGCATATGCCGCGGACAAACTCAGAGATCTCGTCGGTCGAGAGCTCGAATCCGTCACGTTTTTTTTCGATGATATCCTGTGGCCGCATCTTTATGATCGGTTAATCTTCCGCGTATTTTCGATACTACCCAACATTATTTTTTCTGAGCATAACTACCGCGGTCGCCCGGACCGCACGCTTTTCACCGACCGCGTCGACGCCTTCGCCGGACTTCGCCTTCACACTTATCGATCTGCTATCCGTTTCCAAAACCTGGGACAGTCCGTCGATGATCTGTTGGACGTATGGCCGCAGCTTTGGCTGTTCAAGCTCAACCGTTGAGTCCACATTCTCGATCGAATATCCGTTCTGCTTCACCAGTCCGATCGCGAACCGGAGGAATACAAAGCTCTCCGCGTTTGCCCATCGATCGTCCGTGTTAGGAAAATGCGAGCCGATATCGCCGAGCGCCAAGGCACCGAGGATCGCGTCAGTGATCGCATGGCTCAATGCGTCCGCGTCGGAGTGACCGTCGGCTCCGAGATCGGATTCAATCGCGACGCCCCCGAGGATCAGCGGCCGTCCGGGCACCAGTTTGTGTACATCGCTTCCGAATCCGATTCTGAACATAACCTTTGGTTGATCGTGGATCGTGGCTCCGTCTTCCGATCGCCTGCCTTCTGCCTTCTGCCTTCTGCCTTCTACCTTCTACTCTGTCACGTCTTCCACCAACGCCCTCGCGAGCACCAGATCATCGGCATGAGTGATCTTAATATTACGGGAGCTCCCCTCGATGAATTCGATCGGGTGGCCAAGCTTCTCAACCAGATAACATTCATCAGTTACCGATTCGTCCAATTCGCCCATCTCAAAGGCTCGGCGCAAAACTTCGATCCTAAAAGCCTGAGGCGTCATCGCACGGCGAAGCTTGCGGCGGTCGAGCGTGCCTGAGATCTCATTACCGCGGATAGTCTTGATGGTATCGATTACCGGGCCGACCAGACAAGCGGCTCCCATCTCGTTCGCCTTTTCGATCGTCCGTTCTATTTCGTCAACGGAAACGAACGGCCGAGCGCCATCATGAACGGCGACGATCCGAGTCGTGGGCTCGACCGCGTTAATGCCGTTCAGGACCGAATGAGCACGCGTCGGGCCACCGGCCACGATCTTCAACGGTTTAGCCAACTCCGGCGTGTCGAACAGACGGATGTGATCTTTTGCGAGAACCAGTATGATCGCATCGACAGAGGGTGCCGACTGAAATCGCCTGAGCGTATGCTCAATGACCGGCTTTCCGGCCAGATCTAGAAATTGTTTTGGAGTTTCGGATTTGAAGCGTGAGCCGGTCCCGGCGGCGACGATAATCGCTGTTGTCTTCACAGCCGTCTATTTCAGCTCTTCGATGATAGTCGTCTGTCGCAGCTCGCGCGTGGCTTTATTGAACCCGAGCGAGCGCGAGTCATGAATGCCGACATTGGATTCGTGATGCTCATCCTTATCTTCCCAGAGACGGCCAAAGATCATCTTGCCGGCGGTGGTCTGGAGAACGCTGGTCACGGCGATGTCAGCCGTTTTACCAATAAGGCGCCGAGCGTTGTCGACCACGACCATCGTTCCGTCGTCGAGATATGCGACGCCCTGGTTATATTCCTTACCTTCTTTTAGCACAAAGACACGCATCGCTTCGCCGGGGAGGACGACAGGTTTAAGTGCATTGGCGAGCTCGTTTATGTTCAGGACCTGAACCCCGCGGAGCTGCGAGACTTTGTTCAGATTAAAGTCGTTGGTGACAATCACGGCGTCGAGCTGTTTTCCGAGCTCGATCAGCTTCAGGTCAACTTCCTTCACAGCCGGGAAGTCCGTTTCGATGATCTGGATGTCGAGCTTGCTATTATTGCGCAACCGCTGGAGCATATCGAGCCCGCGTCGCCCCCGCTGCCGCTTTGAAGAGTCGGCCGAGTCCGCGACCTGCTGCAGTTCCGCCAGAATAAAATTTGGGATGATGAGACTGCCGCCGAGAAAACCGGTTTCCGCGACGTCGGCGATGCGGCCGTCGATGATGACCGACGTGTCGAGGATCTTGTAATCGCGCTTGACGTTTTTATCGCTGAATATTCCACCAAGAGCCGAAAGATCGAGATAATCGCCCTTCGCGGCGCCGACCATCAGGCCGATGTAGCCCATGAAGCACGCCAGCACGATCGTCAAAAATGTTCGCAGCTCGCCCGGCACAGTGTTAATGTCCTGGGCGCTGATAAGCATCCCGATCAGGTACGCACCGACGATGCCCATAATGGAACCGATCGCTGCGCCGATCAGTGTGCGTAAACTCGCTTTCCGGGCACGCATTTCGAAAGCAATGATAAATAACGCGACCATTGCACCGACAATTGCCGATATTATCTGGCGTTCTTTGAACGCGCTAGTGAGATGGGTTGTCTGAGCGAGCGGGTTAAGTAAATACCCGACCGCGGCAAGCAATACCACGAAAAATAACCTGATAATGAGGACATCCCATTTCATTGCAGCGATTTTACCACGAAATATTTACAACTAAAGAACCAAAAAGCCGTTCATCCCAGAGAATGCGGGTTTTAGCCCTAATCTGAGCCTCACCCACCTCAAAATAGAAAGACGCAGGAACGCCATAAGCCGTTCTGCGTCATGCCCACACTCATTTTTTTGAATTTCGAGTTATCCGTCCGACGATTGGCTTGAACCCGGGCTCCACTG
Source organism: Acidobacteriota bacterium (assembly GCA_040006435.1). Classification (GTDB taxonomy): domain Bacteria; phylum Acidobacteriota; class Blastocatellia; order Pyrinomonadales; family Pyrinomonadaceae; genus OLB17. The sequence goes on along the minus strand of JBDTWZ010000107.1, from coordinate 5,575 downwards.
CTCATCTTGGCCGCGCTCCGTCTCCGAAAATTGCCCCTCGCGTCCGCCGGCCGTACTCGTCTCTCCTTCGTCCTTGTGCGATTGCGATGGATTCACTTTTTCATCGCTCTGACTGCTCTTTCCTGAACCTGGGTTCTGTCCCTGGCCCTCAAATTCGCGATCCGAGCAGCTTCCCATTGCGCTCTGCGCACCTGACTTCTGATTATCTTTAGACATATATAGTCCTCCCAGGAATAAATTCCCTGCTCTCTAACAAGCGAGGTAACGCAGTTGGAGACAAGCCCCGTGCCGCGTCGAGTAAGCTCACTAGTTCGCCGACTTATAAAATTGCCCGGGTGCGGCGTCTATAAAAACTGACGGTTGGATGTATCATCTTAGAACTAAGCCTTCTTACCTTCTTATGGCAAAACAACCCGCCACAATATTCGTTTGTCAGAGTTGCGGCTCGCAGTCGCGAAAGTGGTCGGGACAGTGCCCGGACTGTGCGGAATGGAACACGATGGTCGAAGAACGGTTTCGCGCATCGGCAAAGGCCGCGGCGGCCGGCGGCGGATTTTCGTCGCGGTTTACACAAACGGGGCCCGTCGCTTTCGCGGAGATCGAATCTCAGGACGATGCTCGATCCCCTTCAGGTATTGAGGAGCTTGACCGCGTTCTCGGCGGCGGCATCGTCGCGGGTTCACTGGTTTTGATCGGCGGAGCTCCGGGGATCGGGAAATCGACGATCGTCATCCAGATGGCCGACCACCTTGGGCGGACCGGAGCAAAGGTACTGTACGTTTCGGGTGAAGAGTCCGAGCGGCAGATCAAAATGCGAGGCGAACGGCTGGGCCTCGCCGCCGAAAATCTGTTCATACTTCCGGAAACGAACCTTCAAAACATCGTCGCCGAGACCGAAAAACTGCGCCCGCATTTTGTCATCGTCGATTCGATCCAGACAATCTTCAGTGACAAGATCGAATCGGCTCCAGGCAGCGTGTCTCAGGTTCGCGATGTCGCCGGCGAATTCATGATGTTTGCCAAGAAAACAGGCACGCCGGTATTTCTGACGGGACACGTTACAAAAGAAGGATCGATCGCCGGACCGAAAACGCTCGAGCATATCGTCGACACGGTCCTATATTTCGAGGGCGATCGTCACCACAATCACCGCATCATCCGCGCGACAAAGAACCGATTCGGCGCAGCTAACGAGATCGGCGTTTTCGAAATGACAAACGCCGGGCTGGTCCCGGTCGGAAATCCTTCCGAGCTATTCCTGCAGGAGCGCCCTGAAGGTGCGAGTGGTTCCGTCGTCACGGTGTGCATGGAGGGTACGCGGCCGATGCTCGTCGAGGTGCAGGCTCTCGTTAGCGGAACGAAATCCGCATCCGGCCGCCGCATGGCACAGGGCTTCGATTACAATCGCGCTTCGCTGCTGATCGCCGTCTTGGAAAAACGGCTTGGCTTTCAGCTCGCGGGCGACGACGTGTTTGTAAACATCGCGGGCGGGCTCGAAGTAGATGAACCCGCGGCAGATCTCGGTGTCATTGCCGCGATCGCATCGAGCTTTCGCAATCTTCAGGTTCCGCCCGAGACGGCAGTGTTCGGTGAGGTCGGGTTGACTGGCGAAGTCCGCGGCGTGCTCCAGGCCCAGACACGTGCGCGCGAAGCGCAAACGCTCGGCTTCAAGAAGCTGATCGTCCCGGCGTCCAATAAGGTCGGCCTGGAAAAGCTTCTCGGTACGCGCGTAGTGGGTGTAAAAAATCTGGAAGAGGCGCTCGACGAATTGTTTTAGAAATAAGCGCGGGTAAGAAAAATCCAAAATCCAAAATCTAAAATCCAAAATCGAGTTTACTCGCTCGACATTGCCTCGGTCAGCATCTCTTCGCGCTCTTCGCGCGGAGTTGCCACCCTCAGCTCTTTCGGGAAATTGAATGTGTTCGGTTCTTCAAAAGGCGAGACGCTCAACGGAACGCCCTCAACATCCATGCGATAGCCGATGATCTTCGAGATCAATTCCTGCTCGAACTGCGAGATGTTCAAGAACTTCACCCCAATGCCCGTGTTCTCAAAACGATAGACGGCCTTGCAGTTCAGCGGAAGACGATTTTTGTTCGGAAGCTCGATCTCGAGACGAAACTCGTCGCCCACGTATATATTTTCTTCCCAGTCCGTAAAGCATCCACCGACGCTGATCTGCTGCAGCAGCGTGTTCTGCTTTTCACCGTACTTGGTGATAAGGACCGCCGGAATATCGAGTGAGAATCTTACGTGCTTTCGTTGGTTGATCGACATGGGTTTGAAGTCTGCAAAGGGCGGGCGGGTCCGCGATAGGCTGTTAATATTTTAGCGATTCGCCAAGCCTAAAGGCAACAAGTTTTTCGGCGTGGGTATTTTGTATAGGTTTTCACGATTTCGGCCGTCCCGTCAGGGACGATCGGTAATCGCCCAGCGATTTTCGCTGGTTTATCGTGTAAACAGAGCAAGTCCCGTAAGGACGACTGATATCAGCCGTTCCCACGGGACTCTATATGCTTAGGAACCGTTCCCCACGATAATCGCCGGGCTATTTTCAGGCCTCCGGTTCATGGACCAAACAGTGAGGCCATCGCCCCATGCTCGTTGCGGTCCTACGCAGTAACCGCTTCGTTCTTACCGCAATGCTGGTTGAACGCTTCCTTCAACGCTTCAGCGATTACCGCCGGGGGGCGGCCTTCGAGGTCGCGGCGTTCGAACATCTGCACGAGCTTTCCGTTTTTCAAAAAGCCGATCGATGGCGAAGACGGCGAATAGCCCGTAAAGAAATCACGAGCAGTCTCCGTCGCATCGATGTCGGCTCCGGCAAAAACCGTGATCGCACGATCAGGTTTCGCATCCGAGTTCTCGAGCGCCATCGCGATGCCCGGGCGTACTCCGCCCGCGGCGCATCCGCAGACAGAATTCACAATGACCATCACGGTCCCATCCGTATTCTCGACTGCAGACTTAACTTCTTCGGACGTTTTTGTTTCTTCGATTCCCAACTGTGCGAGCTCGGCCCGCATTCCGTGGATCATTACTTCTGGATATGGCATAAATTATTTCCTCTCACTAAGTTTCCCGGCGGATTCTTAATCCTGACCTTTTGTTCAAGTATCAACCAAGGCCCCCCGCGGCGTCAACTCGGACATCGTTTCGGTGTTATAGTATCGCTCACAATGACCTCTAATAAACGACTGTTTCTAATTCTCTGGCTTGCGGGAATGGCTGGGGTTTTATCTTTCCTTCTCGTCGATCTTTCCGGCTTGATCGCGGCATTGCCGCTGCCCGAGGGAACGGCGCCGCCGGAGCTTCCGTCGCCCGCGCTTCTTAAGTTAGTGGTAATGATCCAGCCGGCCGTGCTGGTGTCGCTTTCCGTATTGATTGGTGTTTGGCTCGCGCCCAAGGTTGGGCTTCATGCTCCGCTCGCTGAAGCGTTCGCCGAACGCAAACCGGTCATGCCCGCGTTACGACCGCAAGTCTTTCCCGGTATAGTTGCCGGACTCGCGTCAGGTGTCGCGATCGTCGCCGTCTGGGTGATAACAAAACCATTCCTGCCCGTCGAGTTCGTTGAGCGTGCACTAGAGTTCAACAAATTCATTCCACATGCGGTCCGAGTACTCTACGGCGGCTTTTTCGAAGAGCTGCTCCTGCGTTGGGGACTGATGACATTTCTCGTTTGGATCCTTTTCGCAATATTCGGCAACCGTTCTGCTCCTGCGGCGAAAGATGAGGCAGCATCGACTGATGCATCGGCTCCGGGGCGCGATGTCTCTGTTTCTCGGCCTCGCGGAATTTTCTTCATCATCGCGATCGTCGCCTCCGCGTTCGTTTTCGGTTTGGGACATTTGCCTCTCGCATCGGTCCTGGCGGGCGGGTTGACACTGCCGATCGTGATCTATGTCCTCATCAGCAATGCGGTTTTCGGTCTCGTTGCGGGCTTTCTCTACTGGCGCCGCGGACTTGAAGCGGCGATGCTCGCACACATCTTCGCGCACGTCGTCCTTGTCGCGGCAATCTATTTTATTGCATAGATCAGTGATCAGTGGTCAGTGGTCAGTGGTCAGTGGTCGGTGGTCAGTGGCCGGCGGTCAGTGGTCGGTGGTCAGTGGCCGGCGGTCAGTGGTCGGTGGTCAGTGGCCTTTGACGGAGCGTGTCAGGAATTTTGTGCTTCTAGAAGTTTCTTTCTCCCTTTCTCCCTTTCTCCCCTTCTCCCTTTCTCCTTTCTCCCTTTCTCCCTTTCTCCCTTTTTCACGTTATCCCGACGGGTGGCTCACCGATTGCACCTCTACTTACAACGAATGGTCGCGCCCGAATTTCGGACGGTCAAGATCAACGAAGATCTTAAGGATAAGATCAATAAAAGAGGACATTTATATGACAGTTTTCAAATTAACGGCAACATTTTTTGCAATTAGTCTATTAGTATTCGGCTGCAATTCGGACCAGACGGACCAGCTCGCGGGTGCTCAACCGTACTCAAACGATGCGGCAATCAGTGAAACGGAAGGTGATGAATACTGGGCGAAAGATAATTTCGACCTACAGCGTGTCGGCGATCTGCTCGAACGCTCCGACTCGCCCGAGCAATTCGAAACTTATCTCAACCGGGATGACGGTATAAACAATCTCGACCTTAACGGCGACGGCTACGCCGACTATATCAGCGTCGAGGAATTCAATGACCGCGACTCGAACTCCCGCGGCCTTTCGCTCTTCTCGCGTTTCGGGCCTAACCTGATACAGGAGATCGCGACGATATTTCTTTATCGCGACGAGCCGCGTTATCCCGGCGCACGTTTTCTGGTAAACGGGAACGAACAACTATACGGCGATAATTATCGTTATGAGACGAACTGGCTCGACCGCACCGTGCCGATCGCGTCGTTCCTCTTCCGTGACCACGAGCCATATCGTTCGCCGTACTACTACGACAATTATCCGTCATGGTACGCGCCGTATGACATCGCCGAGACGCCGATCTATCGCACGCGGATCGAGCAGCTCTACCCGCAGCCGGTGTTCGCATACACAACGACGATTCCGACCTATTTCGAAAAGATTAAGATCAAATCGCCGAACAACGGTCTGCATCTCGGACAGATCCACGCCAAGCTCGTGAAGCCGACCAAGGAGCAGGCTGAATTTCTCAAGGGCAATCCGGGCAGGTCGCACGTTGCCAAAGATGGTAAGCGGGAGCACCGGAACGATTCGTTCAAAACGGATGACAAACCGGGTCGCGACAATCCACCCCGAAGCGATCGCGGCGACGAACGCGGCAACCCTTCAAAAGCCGAGCGCGGAGCTGATCGCGGAAATCCGAATAAGCCCAACCACGAGAATATGAAACCGGCGAAAATGGACAAGCCTGAAAAAGGGCAGGATCATGGCGGCGGTAATCCGAACAAGGGCGGCGGTGGCGGCAAAGGAAAGAAACCGTAAATGATTGACGAGTGACAAAAGAAAAGGGACAAGTGGCAGCCAAAGCCCTTGTCCCTTTTCCCTCGTACCTCGTCCCTTGTCCCTTGTCCCTTGTCCCTTGTCCCTTGTCCCTTGTCCCTTGTCCCTTGTCCCT
>JBDTWZ010000106.1:0-10782 GCA_040006435.1 Acidobacteriota bacterium | reverse complement strand
CGAAAGTGCTATAAAAAGAGACGCAAACGCATACCGCATAAAAATCATCAATAGCTTGTCTAAATGAAGCTGCGGCCCGCAAAACCGCTGTTTTTATGATTTTTTAGGTGAGTTTTTTTTGTTCAAGCAGGTCGTAAGAGTGAGCCTTCCCCGGTTAGTTCGCTTGGCCTTTACGGAAATTCAACTCAGTGCTTATGGAGAAGAAAATGCCGCTAAACGTCAGAAGGTTTTTCACTTTGATTTTTGTAACGCTATTCGGGACAACCGCCTTTATATTCGCCCAAGCACCGCCGGCAAATCAGACATCACCAGTTCAGGCTCCCGCAGGCGTCGTCGATAAGCAACCGACTTCGTCGGAGGTAATGCGCGACAGGATTTCAAAGGCCAAGGCGTTCGTCGCCGTGAGAAATTACAACGCCGCGATCTATGAATTGGAGAACATTCGCCGGGAGAGCAGCGATACGTCGGTGAATGCCGTGACGAATGTCCTGCTCATGAATACATATCTCGAGCAGGGCGACTACAAACGCGCACAGGATTTTCTTAAAGAGTTTTTCACGTCGTACAAATCGAACAACGCGCGCGGAAACCTCTACTATCCGGCCGTCGCCGGACAGGTCATCAAAGGAGCCCGAAATCAGGCTGAGCGCTATCGCGCGCTCGGTTTAAGTGTTTCGGACCGGAACCTTCCGCTCGAGGCCGTTAACGATATCGAGCGAATGCGAGAAACTCTCGAACTTGTTATCGCACAGGCAAAAGATATTGGTACCGATAAAACGAAATCGGGTGCTGCGATGGCGCTGCTTGAGGAAGCGACGAATTCCCGCAGCATGATCGCTCGTGACGATTACGACGCCCGCCGATGGAAGGATGCGTTGGGCGATTCGCGTGAGCAGATCGCGAACTCGCAGAGCATCATCGTAAGCGCGATCGACGGGACGACTGTACCTAACGCAACTCCGCGAGACGCGGTTACGACAAACAATCCTTCGCTGCCGAATATTCAGGCGGCGGGAGCTAATGCGAGCGGACCCACCATCTTCAAACCCGTACCCGTAGAAGGCACTTCGAACCCGAAGCCGGCTGAAACGCGGCTCGCGTCAAATGAGAAGGGGTCGGTAATAGAACCGCCCGCGGGTGAACCTCAGCGAACACGCTTCAGCGAAAATAAACAAGCGGTCGAGGCTCCGGTGCGGACGGTCGCGGAAAATAACGACGCCACCTCGTCGACCGGTCCGATGGATGTCGGCTCGCTGATCGTCTATGCGACGAGACAGCAGGCTCCGGTGTATCCCTCGGCGGCGAGGAGCATGCGAACGACCGGAGTCGTGAAGGTCGAGGTCACCGTCAGCGAAACCGGAGAGGTCGACGAAGTACATAAGACGAGCGGTCCGATGATCTTGCAGGCGGCAGCAAAGGACGCCATTCGAAAATGGCGTTTCAAACCCTTCGTGCGTGATGGACAGCCGGTGAAAGCCATCGGGTTTGTGAATTTTAATTTCTCGCTCTAAATGGGTGAATAGTAAATCGTGAATAGTAAATAGTGGCGGCAACCTTTTCACGAGGTGTGCCGCCTTAGTTTTTGCGGAAGGAATTGCCACAGAGGTCACCGAGGAAGAGTGGGTTAGAATTCTCGGGGGCCTCTGTGGCAAAAATCGGTATTCGTACTTTAGTGTTTATTGCCTTGCTCGCCGCCGCGATGTATTCCCAAACTCCACCGATCGAGCCCGGCGTGGAGACGCGGGGAAGCCTCTCTATTTCACCGTGTCGCTCCATTCCCGCGTCACGACGAATCTAATCTTGACTAAAAAGTAATGATTTGAGACTATTAGAATCGACGTCCAACGATAAACTCGGGGCTGGCTAGCGTTATGAAGATCTCAGCACAGGAAGAATACGGATTGCGATGCCTTGTGCAGCTCGCGAATTTGCCGGTTGGTCAGAGTCTTACACTCCCACAGATCGCAGAGCTGGAGGGGATCTCGACGGCGAACGCCGGGAAGTTATTGTGGCTGTTGAATAAGGCAGGGTTTGTTCAATCGACCCGCGGGACAAAGGGCGGCTATTTTCTGTCGCGGCCGGCGGGTGAGATCAGGCTGAGCGAGATCATCAAGGTTCTCGATGAGGATGTGCTGAGCAAGCACTGCGAGAGCTACACCGGCATACTCGACTCATGCGTCCACAAGGGAGATTGCGGTATCAGGCCGGTCATCGTCGGTCTGCATGAGATCGTCGAGAACGCACTGTCGCAGATAACCCTTGCACAGTTGGTTGGAAATGAAGAGTCTGTCGACAAGATGTTTCACGAGATACAGGGAATTCATCGGACGATCGAACCGGTTTCCAGTAGGCGGTAGGCGGAAACGCGGTAGGCAGAAAGCAGAAGGTAGTAGGCGGAAGGCAGTTTGGGACTAGGGACCTGGGACCAGGGACTAATTCAGATGAGTACAGCAGCAGAATTACTAACTAATCGCGAATACAAGTACGGATTCGTAACCGATATCGAAACGGATACGATCGCAAAGGGTCTGTCCGAAGATACCGTCCGACTTATCTCTTCGAAAAAGAACGAGCCGGCGTGGATGCTCGAGTTTCGTCTGAAGGCGTTTCGGCAGTGGCTGAAGATGACCGAGCCGAACTACTGGGCGAACTTCGATTACCCGCAGATCGATTTTCAGAACATCTCGTACTACTCGGCACCGAAGCAGAAAACGAAAAAGGCTTCGATGGACGAGGTCGATCCGGAATTGATCAGGACATTCGAAAAGCTCGGCATTCCGCTTTCGGAGCAGAAGATGCTGGCGAATGTCGCGGTCGATGCGGTGTTCGATTCGGTCTCGGTCGCGACGACGTTCAAAAAGAAATTGAAGAAAGCCGGAGTGATCTTTTGCTCGTTCACCGAAGCGGTCGCTGATTATCCGGAGCTGATCAAAAAATATCTCGGGTCGGTAGTACCGGTGAATGACAATTACTACGCGGCGTTGAATTCAGCCGTGTTTTCCGACGGCTCATTCGTTTTTATTCCGAAGGGTGTTCGATGCCCGATGGAGCTTTCGACATATTTCCGAATCAACACGCAAGACGCGGGACAGTTCGAACGCACGCTGATCGTTGCCGAAGAAGGCGGCTATGTCGCCTACAACGAAGGTTGCACGGCACCGCAATTTGATACGAATCAATTGCATGCCGCAGTTGTTGAACTCGTCGCGCTCGATGACGCCGAGATCAAATACTCGACCGTCCAGAACTGGTACGCGGGAGATGAGAACGGCAAAGGCGGCATTTATAACTTCGTGACGAAGCGTGGTGCGTGCCGCGGCGTTAACTCGAAGATCTCGTGGACGCAGGTCGAGACCGGAAGCGCCATCACATGGAAATATCCGAGCGTGATCCTGCAGGGCGACAATTCGATCGGTGAATTTTATTCCGTCGCTTTGACGAACAACGCGCAGATCGCCGACACGGGTACGAAGATGATCCACCTCGGCAAGAACACGAAATCGACGATCATCTCGAAGGGAATTTCGGCCGGCAAATCGAACAACTCATATCGCGGGCTCGTAAAGATAATGCCGAAGGCGACTGGAGCTCGAAATTACACGCAATGCGATTCGATGCTCATCGGTGGAAAGTCTGAGGCGAACACGTTCCCGTACATCGAGGTGATGAACAACACGGCGAAGGTCGAGCACGAAGCGACGACATCGAAGATCAGCGAGGATCAGTTGTTCTATCTGCAGCAGCGGGGCATCGGGCAAGAAGATGCGGTGAGTTTGATCATCAACGGTTTTTGTAAAGAAGTATTTCGTGAGCTGCCGATGGAATATGCAGTCGAGGCGACGAAATTACTGGGCTTGAAATTAGAAGGAAGTGTTGGGTAAAGCTCGCACGTGAAGCCGTCGGTCTTCGACCGGCGTTGCGGCCGAAGATCGCGAGCTCAACAAAGTTGAGTGGAGTCATTATGGACACAGCACAAGTAAGAGAGCCGATGGTGGGGGCACCGATCGATTCGATGCTGTACGAACAACTTCTCGACAGGCGCACAAAGCTCGAAAGCGCACAGTCGCAGAATCTGCTCGCCACCGACGTTTCGCGTCTATTAAGCGAAGTCGATGCGGCACTTGGGCGATTCACCAGCGGCACTTACGGAATTTGCGAAGCGTGTCACGATCCGATTGAGCCCGAACGCCTTGTCGCAGATCCGCTGATAAAGCTGTGCCTTGGCGATCTGACGCAAAAGCAATTGGACGCGATACAGGACGACTTGCAGCTCGCGGCCGAGATCCAAAAGGGACTTCTTCCGATGTCCGGTTTTTCAGCCGACGCCTGGCAAGTCGATTTTGCTTATCAGCCAGCCGGCGTCGTGAGCGGCGATTATGTCGATTTCATCGAGCAGGACGGCGAACTGTATTTTATTCTCGGCGACGTCTCAGGAAAAGGGATGGCGGCTTCGATATTGATGTCGAATCTGCATGCGATGTTTCACGCCCTGATCCCGCTGGGGCTCGAGCTGGGCGATCTGATGTCGAGAGCGAATCGTCTGTTTGCCGAGAGCACGCTTGCGAATCAATATGCGACGCTCATCCTCGGCAGGATAAATGCGAACGGCGAAGTCGAAATGTGTAACGCGGGCCACTTGCCCCCGATGATCGTCGGCGGCGATAAGTCGTTCGAGATGGCTCCTTCGGGTCTGCCGCTGGGTTTGTTCTGCGACAGCAATTTCGTTTCGAGTGGAGTCAAGCTCGAACCCGGTGAGACGCTTCTTCTGTTCACCGATGGCGTTACCGAAGCAAACGACCACGCTGAAGCCGAGTTTGGAACCGAGCGCCTGCGTGCGTCGATCAACGGATCGTCGTTCGGACATCCGACCGAGATCTTGCAGAAATGCGTTAATGCGATCGCTTCGTTCCGAAACGGAGCAGCGCGCAATGACGATCTGACCATGTTGGCGCTGAAGTATACGGGGACCGCGATTTAGCAAGGAAGTTTTTGGAGCAACTGATAGGTGATAACTGATAATTGATAACGGAAAACTAAAGATCTGGTTCTTACTTTTCAGTTATCACTTATCAGTTTTCACTTATTTCGGAACAAAGTTAATGAGAGCTATTCAGCCGGCAGATCAGCCAACACCGAAGGGGCATTATTCGCCCGGCATTGTGCACGACGGTCTCGTGTACATTTCGGGCCAACTGCCGATGGATCTCGTGACGCGCGAGCCTTTCGCAGGAGATATCGAGACCCAGACCGAACTGGCGTTGAAAAATGTCGAGGCGGTTTTGAAAGAAGCGGGAAGCGATCTCGCACACGTTATGCAGATGACGATCTATATTTCGGATATAGAGCTCTGGGGAAAGGTCAATGAGACGTATGCGCGGGTGATGGGTGATCATCGACCGGCTCGTGCGATCGTGCCGGTGAAGGACCTGCATTTCGATACGAAGATCGAGATCCAGGCGATCGCTGCGGTTAAGGACTGAGGTTTTCTAACGCAGAGATCGCGGAGTCCGCAGAGAATATTTTGAAAACTCCACGATCTCCGCGGTCTCTGCGTTAAAGAAGGCATGAGCTACTACGGAATCGATTGGCTGGCGACGTTTTGTGGATTGACCGGTGTTTATCTCATCGGCAATAAGAACAGGTATGGCTTTCTGATCATGATGATCGCGAGCCTGAGCTGGATGACGGTGGGTTTCATGATCGGAAGTCTCGCCTTGATCGTCGGGAGCGTAATATTTTTCGGACTTCACGTTCGGGGTTGGTTAAAGTGGCAACGCGACGCACGCGAGCTTAGATTTTTGGAAACGCAGGAAATAAAGGTGGCGAAATGAGACTAGAGATTTATCAGATCGATGCGTTTGCCTCCCGCCCGTTTACCGGAAATCCGGCGGCGGTTGTGCCGCTCGAAGCCTGGCTCGCGGACGATGTGATGCAGGCGATCGCGATGGAGAATAATCTCGCTGAGACTGCGTTCTTTGTCCGCGAGGGTGAGGGATATGGATTGCGCTGGTTTACACCGACCGTCGAGATGGATCTTTGCGGTCACGCGACGCTGGCGAGTGGATATCTGATCTTCGAGATCCTTGGCACCGATCAAACGACGCTGCGATTTCAGACGCGAAGCGGCGAGCTCACGGTCGAGAAAGAAGGGGAAAGATACGTACTCGATTTTCCATCCCGCCCCGGCACCGTGTCGGATGCTCCGCCAGGGCTGATCGAAGCTGTCGGTGCGGAGCCTAAAGAAATTTTGAAATCGCGCGATTACATGCTCGTGTATGAAAACGAAGCTGACGTGCTGGCGATCAAGCCGGACTTTAACGCGTTGATGAAAATCGACACCCACGCGGTGATCGTAACGGCGGCCGGTGATTCGTCCGATTTCGTATCGCGATTCTTCGCACCGGAAGTTGGAGTGCCCGAAGATCCGGTGACCGGTTCCGCGCACTGTACGTTGATTCCGTATTGGGCGGAGAAACTTGGGAAGAACGAGCTGTTCGCGCGGCAGGTTTCGACCCGCGGCGGCGAGCTTTTTTGTGAGCTCGTTGGTGATCGGGTAAAGATCGGCGGAGACGCTGTGTTGTATATGAAAGGGGAGGTCTATGTCGCAAGCGAAAAAAGCGCCGGAGCTTGATATCGAGTATAGGCTCGCCCGGCCAGACGAATCTGAGGCTATCTCGGAATTGTTGCTCGAGTCGTTTGGTCTGTTCGAATCGGAGTACACGCTGGGTGCGTTTGAATACACGACGCCGAATACGGAAGTGGTTCGGGGGCGGTTTGAAGAAGGCCCGGTTTGGGTTGCGATGGACGGCAACACGATGATCGGAACCGTATCCGGATTGCCGGAAGAAGATCGCTTTTATGTTCGAAGCATGGCCGTAAGGCCCGACGCGCAAGGACACGGGATCGGCCGACGCCTGCTGGAACCAATCGAGGCATTTGCGCGTGATAAGGGGTTTGAACGGATGTATCTTTACACAACTTACGTTCTGCCGGACGCGAAACGCCTTTACGAGAAGAATGGATTTTATGTTTTACGAGAGACCCCGCCGGAGGAATGGCACGACATGGCGGGCCTCGAGATGGAGAAGGATTTGTCAGAACCGGGAGCGGTAGCGACCGGGTGACCATCTGACAACAAAGGTCGCAGACCACGGTGTGTGACCCGGTCGCTACCGCTCCCGGTTCTGACAGAACGCCGCCCGTCCTAACCAAGGAGCGGGCTTGGAAACGAATTATGTTGCTAGAAGTAAAAGATCTGCATGCCGGAATAGACGGCAAAGAAATTCTCACGGGCCTGAACCTTCAGGTCGAGAGGGGTGAGGTCCATGCGATCATGGGCCCGAACGGTTCGGGTAAATCGACGTTGTCGAAAGTACTCGCGGGTCATCCGTCATATGAGGTGATCTCGGGCGAGGTCTTATACGAGGGCAAGAATCTTCTTGATCTTGAACCGGACGAACGCGCACGCGAGGGCATTTTTATGGCGTTTCAATATCCGGTCGAGGTGCCTGGTGTTTCGAACTCGCAGTTTCTGCGGCTGGCTTACAACCAGAAGATGATGCATCTCGGTCAGGAAGAGCTTGACCCGCTCGAATTCAACGACTACCTGAAAGAAAAAGGGAAGATCGTCGATATGAATCCCGAGTTTTTCAAACGGTCGGTGAACGAAGGTTTTTCAGGCGGTGAGAAAAAGCGGAACGAGATCCTGCAGATGGCCGTGCTCGGGCCAAAGCTTGCGATCCTCGACGAAACGGATTCAGGCCTCGATATCGACGCGCTGCGGATCGTCGCCGAAGGCGTGAACAAGTTACGCAGCGAAGACAACGCGATCATTCTAGTGACGCATTACCAGCGGCTGCTGAACTTCATAGTTCCGGATGTTGTTCACGTGCTCGCCGGTGGAAAGATTGTTAAGGAAGGCGGAAAGGAGCTCGCGTTCGAGCTCGAGGAAAAGGGTTACGACTGGGTGAAGGCAGCGACGAAGTAAGTATGAGCTATGAAGTGTGAATGTGGAGGAAGGGAATCTGGCGTTCCCGTCCTCACTCACAGCTCACAGTTCATACCTCACAGTTAAAAAACATGGCAGCAGTGATGGAAACAATATACGGCGACGCGTTCAAACGCTTCGCGGCTTCGTTGGATGAGCCGGAGGCCCTGCGTCGGTTGCGTGCCGATGCGTTTGACGTGTTTACGCGAATGGGATTTCCGGCGGTGAAGACCGAGGACTGGAAATATACGAGCGTCGCGCCTTTTGCGGGGGTCGATTGGAAGGTCTCTGACTCGCCGAAAAAAAGCCCGGCTGATATCGATCTCGATCTACTCGATATTTTTGACGGCGGAAGAAACGGTTTCACGGCGCTCAACGTGGCATTTGGCGACTTCGCGACGCTGCGAATTGCGAAGGACACAATTGTCGACGAGCCGATCTCGTTCAATTTTGCGGCGGATGAAGGATCGGCGCACTTTCCTCATCTTTTGATAATTGCCGCAGCGGGCAGCAAAGCGACGATCGTCGAGTCTTATGCGAGCGCATCGAAGAGTTTTACGAACACGGCGATACAGATCGTGGTCGAAGACAATGCGCAACTGACGCATTATCGCGTCCAGAAGGAATCGGCAGACGTCTTTCACTATGGTGTTACGGAAGTGTCAGTGGGCCGCGACGCAGTTTACAATGCGACGAACATAAATCTGGGAGCCGCATTATCGCGGCATGACATTGAGCTAAAATTTATCGCGACTGGTGGGGAAGCATGGGTCGACGGGCTGTACATGCTGAACGGTTCGCAGCATTCGGATACGCATTCGATCATCGACCACACGGTCCCGAACTGCACCTCGCACCAAAACTACAAAGGTGTACTCAATGACAAGTCGCGGGCCGTGTTCAACGGCAAGGTGCTTGTCCGCGAGAATGCCCACGGAACGGACGCAAAGCAGTCTAACAAAAATCTTTTGTTGTCTAATGACGCCCGTGTGGATACTAAGCCGCAGCTCGAGATTTTTAACGACGATGTGAAATGCGCGCACGGGGCGACCGTCGGCCAGCTCGAAGAAGAAGAGTTGTTTTATTTATTGACGCGCGGACTGCCCGAGAATCTGGCGCGTAATCTCCTGACGTACGGCTTTGCCGAGGAGATCATCAACAAGATCGGGATCGAGAGCATTAAATCGGACCTTGATGAATCAGTACTTAACCGTCTGAATGTTAATTTGTCAGTCTAAAACATTATGAGAGTGAGAATTCCGTTGATTATCGAAGAATCGTTGATCAAAGAAATTGATGAGATCGCCGGCGAGAAACATCGCCGTGCGGCGACGATCGAAACTGCGCTGCGCGAGTATATTGCGCGGCAGGCACGCAAGGCGAAAGCGAATCCGCCGGCCGAGGAACCGCCTCCTCCTCCACCGACAAGAGGCACCGCGCGCTCCAGTGCGGTATCCGCGGAAAAAGCAGCCGCACGCGCTAATGCGGTGCGGGCAACAAAAGCTACGTCGCGCTCTAATACCGTGCAGGCTGCGAAAACCACCGCGCGCGCTAAGCGCTAGAGGTAGACTTGTGACGGCTACGAAAACAATGAGCGGTTGGGACGTTGAAAAGATAAGGAAGGATTTTCCGGTACTGTCGAGAGACGTCAACGGAAAGCCGCTTGTGTATCTGGACAACGCCGCTTCGTCTCAGGTTCCGCAGAGCGTGATCGACCGAACGTCGAAGTATCTCGCCGAGGAGCATTCGAACATTCATCGCGGCGTGCACTACCTTTCGCAACACGCGACGACGGCGTACGAGGCCGCGCGCGAAAAAGTGAAACGGTTCATCAATGCACCCGATGTGAAGGAATGTATCTTCGTCCGCGGCTGTACCGAGGGGATAAATCTGATCGCCCATTCGTATGGACGAAAGTTCATTGGCGAGGGTGATGAGATCATGGTGAGCCAGATGGAGCATCATTCGAATATCATCCCGTGGCAGATGGTCGCCGAAGAACGTGGGGCGAGGGTCCGCATGATCCCGATCGACCAGCAGGGCCAGCTTGTTATCGACGAGTACGAAAACATGCTCAACGAGCGGACGAAGATGGTCGCCGTCGCGCATGTCTCGAACAGTTTGGGCTCGGTGAATCCGATCAAGGAAATGGTTGTGACGGCGCACAAGTTCGGCGTGCCGGTTTGCGTCGACGCCGCCCAGAGCGTTCCGCATTTTCCGGTCGATGTGCAGGATCTCGATGCTGACTTCTTCGTCTTTTCGGGTCATAAGATGTTCGCCCCGACCGGCAGCGGTATTGTCTACGGAAAACGCGAGTGGATGGATCAAATGCCGCCGTATCAAACCGGAGGCGGGATGATTCGAACGGTGAGCTTTGAAAAGACGACGTTTGCCCCGATACCGGAAAAGTTCGAAGCGGGAACGCCGGCCATCGCCGCCGGCATCGGACTCGGCGCTGCCATCGACTATATAAACTCGATCGATTTCGAGGTGGCCGCCAAATATGAGCATGACCTGCTCGAATACGCTACGGAGCGTCTGGCCGATATTCCTGGCGTGACGATTGTCGGAACGGCCGCTGAGAAAGCGAGTGTGTTGTCGTTTACGATCGAGGGGATTCATCCTCACGACATAGGAACGATCCTCGACCAGGATGGCATCGCCGTTCGGGCGGGTCACCATTGCGCACAGCCCGTGATGAAGTTCTTCGATGTGCCGGCGACGGCCCGCGCCTCGTTCGCGTTTTATAACACGAGGGAAGAGGTCGACAAGCTCGTGGACTCGGTGCAGAAGGT
>JBDTWZ010000105.1:0-10817 GCA_040006435.1 Acidobacteriota bacterium | reverse complement strand
AGCTTTTTGTCCAGATCGACCTCTTCAAGGTCCCACGTATTCTGCAACACGAACGCCGTCGCCGGATACGTCTTTCCGATCGTCACCGCTTCGGGGGTCTGGTAAGTCAGCTTCATGGAATATTTTTCCTGCGGACGCGTGACGACGATCTGCAGCGGTAGCCGCGTATACTCACCGGTATTCGTCAGGTTCCCCTCGGCTCCGTACACGATATCCGATTCGATCTCGCCACGCATATCGAAGATCTGCTGACGGGCTAGTCGAATTCCGCCGACCCGGTCGAACCAAAATCGGCGTGCGATGATCAATTCGCCGCTTGTGCCCTTGGTAAATTCATCCAGTAAGTAATAGCCCCGTGTTACGCGCCGCAGCGGAGATTTTTTCGGGAGCGTCTCATCTATTTCTATCTGAAAGATCGTACTCTGCGTGTACAAGTGGGCATCATCGGTCGGCCGGACGAGCATTGCATCGGTGAAGTGCTGCGGCCTTAGGTTCGCAAAAGCGCTCACATTCTTCATGGCCGTTCCGTCGCCGTTTGAATCGTCGAGCGTCTTTTGCAGCTTCGAGTAATCGGCGTTGTTAGTTCCGATCACAAATTTCTTGTACTTCCCTTTGCCGCCGTCCTGCAAGATCGCGACGCGAAATTTCTCACCATCGGACGTCATCTGGGCGACGTCAGTTTTGATAACGGGAACCGTGACTTTGAGCAGGATATTCGCGGGACGTTGGACAACGACCTCGCCATCCGCCCCCCGATACACTTCTTTGCTGCCGAACTGAGCAAAGGAATTGTCCTCGAACTTGAGATCCATTTTCGCCCGCATCGAAGCAACCCGAGCAAATCGGTTTATCTCAGCCATCAACTGGCCTTGCGCCGCGTCTTCGGTTTTCAATAGCGTCGGCGTCGTGTCCGGGCGCTTTACGGAGATACACCCCGACAGGAAAACCGTCGAAACGAGGAACAGAAATAAATATAATTGTAAACTGATGTTTCTAGCGAACATGTTCAGCTTTCGATGCTCTGCAAAATCTGCCTGTTGTCCTGGTATTACTCGCGAAATAAAAGGGTAAAACGTATCAAGTCGAAAATAATAGCACGCAAAAAGGGATAAACCTAACTGAACAAAAGACGCGATAACGAAAGGCTTTTGCCTCGTTACCGCGTCCCCAGGTTCGATATTTACTAAGCTCCGAAGACTCCGGAATCGCGTGTCAGGTAGTCCTGCATGGTGTATGCGAACATGATCGCGAGCCAAAAGAAACTAGCGATGGCGGCGAGCCAGATCAACTTGGGGCTCCAGTAAACATGCATGAAAAAGAGCATCACGCATGTCATTTTTGTGAAAGCTATCAGCAAAGCGACAAGTGTATTGGCGCCCGGAAAAATAAAATCGAGATCAACCGTAGCCACGTAGTACGTAAGGATCGTGCCGACAACGAGCACGAGAAATACTCCGATATAGCCCGGGATTCCGATGTGGCCTTCGCCTGATTCAATGTGTTTATCTGACATTTTGTTTTGAGTACCGCCCGTCAGGCGGCCGAATGAGTCCCACTCTCAAGCGAGGCGGCCTAAAGGCGGGACTCAGTACCTAATGCATAAAGTGTCGTCCGAGCAGATAGAGCAACGGAAACAAGAATATCCAAACAATATCCACAAAGTGCCAGTAGAGTCCTGACATCTCGACCGGTGCAAAATAATCATGACTGAATGTTCGGACCCACGCCTTCCACAAAAGCCATGTCATCAACCCCAGACCGATGACCATGTGCAGCGCGTGCAGGCCGGTCATGACGAAATATATCCAAAAGAAGATCTGGACCTTGTCACGAAACTTGTTGGCGTCGATCTGATTGACATCGATCGTGCTTGCACCGATCTGGTTACTCGCAAAGTATCCGACACGCTCCGCCTGGGTTAGATATGTACCATTCGGATCGTGGTTTTGTTCTTTTATCGCTTGGGCGACAAGCGAACAATCCGCCCATTGAAATTCTCCGCGCGGGTTCGGATGCTCTACCGCCGGAGCATTGTGATCGACTTCCCAACACGGTTTCGCAGATGCGTGACCAGCGGAAACGTCGCCCTTTATTTTTTTGTTCCAACCGCTAACAGGCACGAATCCGTGATTGTATTTGTCCGTGTACTCGATCGCCTTAACACCGAGAAACACAGCGCCGAAAAGCATCGTCAGCATGATCAGAATGACCTGCATGTTCCGATTACCCTTCTGCGCATAGAAGACCGTGAGCGCCATCGTCAAGCTGCTGACGATCAGCACGAGCGTGTTTAGGCCGCCCCAGAACGCATCGAGGTGATTACTTCCGGCGGCAAACGCCATCGGAAATTTCGAACGAAAAACAAGGTAAACGGTAAACAGCCCGCCGAAGAACATGATCTCCTGCACGAGGAACATCCACATACCGATGGCAACAGACTCTTCCTGCTGTTTCATGTCTTCAAACTGGTGCTGAAGACCCGGCGGATGATAATGAGGGTGTTCTAATGAATCTGCGTGTGTTGCCATTTTTTCTATTTTCGATTTTAGAATTGCGATTTGCGATCTCGCTGTCCCTTCGAATCGGTTCGAATTGCCGCGATCATGTAACGCGATCGCAAATCGAAATTCGCAAATCTTAAATCACGGTCGCCAAGTCACGGCGTCGTGCCTCATCCAGATCCAGCCCGCTTTCTTCGCCAAACTCATACGCTTCCCACGTAACGATAGGCGTGGTCTCGAAATTCTCTGTCGGCGGCGGCGAACTTGTTCGCCACTCGAGCCCGGGAAGCATCCACGGATTGTCGCCTGCCGCACGTCCATAGAGAAGCGAGTGCCCGAGATAGATTACCGGCATGATAAGTCCAACCCCGAGTACCGAAGCCCCGGCCGTTGAGAAAATATTCAGCACCTGAAATTCTTCAGGGTACGACGCATAACGTCGCGGCATTCCCTGATAGCCCAGAATAAATTGCGGGAAAAACGTCAGGTTAAAGCCAATGAACACGAGCATTGCCGAGATCTTTCCCCAAAATTCGGAATACATCTTGCCCGTCATCTTCGGCCACCAATAGTGAATTCCACCGAGATAGGCGATGACCTGTCCGCCGACCATCACGTAGTGAAAGTGGGCGACGACGAAATATGTGTCGGTCAGGTGGACGGTGAGGCCGATCGCGCCAAGAAATAATCCTGTTAATCCGCCGATCAGGAACAGTCCCATAAAGCCGAGCGCATACAGCATCGGCGTGTCGAAAGAGATCGATCCTTTATAAAGCGTCGCCGTCCAGTTGAACATCTTGATCGCCGACGGAACCGCGACCACCATTGTCAGGAACGAGAAGACGAGGCCGGCATATATCGACTGGCCGCTGACGAACATGTGATGTCCCCAGACGAGAAAGCCGAAGACCGCGATGGCGATGCTCGAGAACGCGATGAACTCGTAGCCGAAGATCTTCTTTCGCGAAAAGTTCGAGATCAATTCACTGATCACACCCATGCCGGGCAAGATCATGATGTAAACGGCCGGGTGCGAGTAGAACCAGAAAAGGTGCTGGAAGAGGATCGGATCGCCGCCGATCGAAGGATCGAAAATTCCCACTCCGACAAGCCGCTCAAGCGCGAGCAGCAGGATCGTAATCGCGATCACCGGTGTGCCGAGGATCATCACAAGACTCACGGCGTACATCGCCCAAACGAACAACGGCAGACGGAACCATGTCATTCCCGGTGCACGCATCGTGTGAACGGTGACGATAAAGTTAAGTCCCGTCAGGATGGATGAAAATCCATTGATGAAGATTCCCAAACCTACGGCCATCACGTACGTGTTCGAGAATGTCGTGCTGTACGGCGTATAAAATGTCCAACCGGTGTCGACACCGCCCTGCAAGAGTGCGTAGACCGTGAGGGCGCCGCCGATCCAATAAATATAAAGGCTCAGCAAATTAATACGCGGCAGCGCAAGATCTTTTGCTCCGATCATTATCGGGAGCAGGAAATTGCCGAGAACAGCGGGTATCGACGGAATGAGGAAAAAGAAGATCATCAGCACGCCGTGCTGCGTGAAGACCTTGTTGTAAGTACCGCTTTCCAGCAGGTCGCTGGCCGGCGTCAGCAGCTCGAGCCGGATCGCAGACGCATACAGACCACCGGCGAAGAAGAACATCGAAACCGTGATCAGATACATGATCGCGATCCGTTTGTGATCTTTGGTCAGCAGCCACGATTTAATCGTGAAGCCGTTCGTCAAGTAATTCAATTTTGGCGAGCCGGTTATCCCGGTATTTATCGCGTCTTGCGTTTGCATAGTCTTACCACTCTATCTATTACTGTTCGCCGGCGGCGCATTCGGATTGCTTCCCTGCGGATTCGTGTTACCGCGATCTGCCTTTGGCGGTCCAGTCGGGGCCGAATTGTTCTCTGCCGGTGCCGGCGCAGGCGTGCTCGTCGTTCCCGTAACGCCGCTAAGCGATTTTATATAAGCGACCAGCGAAACCAGCTGCTCTTCGGTAACTTGTCCCTTGAAGGTCGGCATTATCGGCTGAAAACCTTCGACCACCTGGCCGCTCGGGTTGAGGATCGAGTTACGAATATATTCTTCGTTGGCAACAACGGTCCCGCCGCCGACCAGTTTCACCTCATGACCGAATATCCCTTCCAGCTTCGCACCGCGCTGCTGCGGACCGCCGGCATGGCATGACGCACATCCGAGCTTATTCTCAAAAAGATCGCGGCCCTGCTCGACGGGCGTCTGGCCCGAGACGTTTCCACTGAGCCAGTTGTCGAAGTCACGCTGTTCCATCACATAGACAAAGCCGCCCATCCCGGAATGGTTTAGCCCGCAGTATTCCGCACAGAACAAATGATATTTTCCCGCCTTCGTCGCTTCGAACCAAAGATATGTATAACGGCCCGGGACGACGTCGGTCTTTGTACGAAACGCAGGGATCGAAAAATCGTGCAGCACGTCCTCGGTCGTCATGGTGAGCTTCACCTTTCGTCGGACCGGAATGTGCAACTCGTTGATCTCTCGTTGGCCCGTACTGTGCTGCAGCTTCCACATCCACTGCTTTCCGACGACATACACTTCCATCGCCGGATCGTCGGGGATCTTAAACTGGTTGTAATAGACGTAAGCTCCGCCAAGAAAGATCGTCATCGAGACCACGAAAGGAATGATCGACCATACGGTTTCCAGCGCGATCGACCCGTGCATCTCGTCCGGCGTTGCATACTTTTCCTTCTCGCGATACTTGATGCCGAAGTAAAAGATAGCGACGACGATCGGGATCGTAAACGCGATGCTCACGATGATCAGGTAGGCGTAGAGTAGATCAACCTGCCACGCGAACGTTGACGCCTGGTCTGGAAATAATGGAACCCACGAATTCGTTTGCATAATCTCTCTGGTAAATTGTTAATCGTTAATCGTGAATCGTTAATAGGAAGACTCCCCTACCGATCCATTCCCTATTTACGATTTACGATTCACCATTTACTCTCTTGTTTCTCCGCCAAAACACAAACCCCACTGCACCCATCCCGAGCAACGTCAGCACCGCACCTAACCTGATCACGCTGAGGATCGCTAAACCGTATTTACCGGTCGACGGGTCGTAGTGATAACAGTAGAGCAGCAGCTGATCGGCGGCGCTTCCGACCCTATCATCGGCCGACTCGATAAGCCCTAGTTTCAGGTCTCGCGGTGAATAGTCGATCCCGTAAAAATATCGCGACATCTTGCCGTGCGGGGTAACCACCATTACGCCGCCGGCATGGGCAAACTGGTCACTCTTTTCATCCCATCGATAATTGAAACCCGCCGCTTTCGTGACGGCATCTATTGCGGGCTGCGTTGCCGTCAGAAAATGCCAGCCGTTTGCCGAACCCGCACGACCGTATCGCTCGAGGTACGCGGCCTTTTTATTCTGCGCAAGGCCAGGTTTTTCATTCTCGCGAGCGTCGAAGCTCAGCGCGATCACGTCGAAATCTTTTCCGGCATCGAGGGAGATACCCTTTAGCGATCCGGTCAACCCGTTGAGAACCTCGTTACAAAGCATCGGGCATTCGTAATAGACCAGGGCCAGTACGACGGGCCGCCCGCTTTCGAATAGGCTGCCGAGCTTTACGGTCCGCCCATCCTCGGTCGTGACTTCGGTGTCAAGCGGAAGCTGCTCGCCAAGTTTCTGCTCGATTCCGATGTCCTTCAATGCCTGGGGTAGGCCAGTTCCCGCGCTCTGTGACGGATCGTATGTTTTCGGCGAGTAAAGCGGCGAATTGTAATGCTCGGTCTTCTGCGCCGACACGCAGATCCCCGTTGCGAAAATTACTATCGCGAAAACGATCAAATATTTGCAATCTCTAAAAATCATACTACCCACTGCCCACTGCCCACTGCCTACTGCCCACTGACCACTGCCCACCGTCTACCGTCTCTTCTCCGTCGCGCGTCTGCCCGAGCTGGAATCCGTGAAATAAAACTTCGATCTCATCGCGGCCTGTTCGGCTTCGGTGCCTGATCTAGATTTCACTCCCTGTTCCAGAAATCGTTTCTTCGCCATATCGATTGGCAAAGACGAAACAGCCCCCGTCGCGGCATCTTTGTGGCCGTGCTCCCAGATCTCGTCCCACTGCCTTTTTAACTCACGATATTCCGATTGAGGTGCCCGCAGCTCAAAATTCACACGGCCATGCTCGGATTCCACACCGAATCCGGGCGCGGCCTGCAGCCGCGGTTCGGGCGGGAGTCGTTCTCTTTCCGACATCGCCATGGGGCCCGACTGCCCTTTATCGGCGATCGCGTCTTCCTTGAAAACCTCCAGCAGCGCCCACATCAATGCGAAAGTTATTACGATCAAAAGCCCTAAGCCGATGCCAAAGTAAAAAACTCCCTTCAGCCCGATTAGATTCTGCTCGTATGGCTTTTCGAAATCGACAAATGATTTTTCGTGTTTCGTGGATCCCATATCTTAATTTCGGATTTTGAATCTCGGATCAAATGAGATCCAAAATCCAAAATCGGCGACCTAAAATCGTTAGTGTCCGCGTCCGTGCTCGATCGCGTTCTCGAGGAACGGATCCATCACAGGCACCAGCGGGCGCTTCATAAGCTGCCCGAGAAAATACCAGACCCAGATCCCGCCAACCGCGAGCGGAGCAACAATATCCATCCAGCTAATGGCAAAAGGTACGTTGAGCACGGCGTGCTCGCCGATCCTCGGACTCGGGCCGATATAAAAATACATATCGACAATGCGCATGAACAATATGAAAGCGGCAACGGCCGCGAGGCGCTTTGGCTTTCGTTTCAGATCCTGTTGAAGAAGGACAAGGAACGGGGCGGCGAAATGAAAAAGTATCAATCCCCACGCCATCCATCCCCAGCCGCCGGTCGAACGTTTTATGAACCACACAGTTTCTTCGGGCAAGTTTCCAGAATAGATGATCAGGTATTGCGAAAAATTGAAGTAAGCCCAGACCATTACCAGCGCGAGCATGAGTTTGCCGAAATCGTGAAAATGGCGCCGCCCGAGAACCTGGTTCATCGGTACCTTGTCGGAAAGGTACGCCAACAGGATCACCGAAAACGACAGGCAGCTTAAAGCCCAACCGACGACGAAGAGCAATCCGAATATCGTCGAGAACCAGTGTGGTTCAAGGCTCATTACCCAATCGACAACGGCAAACGTCACAATCAGGGCGTAGATAACCATAGTCGGCCCTGAAAAGGCTGTTGCACGTCCGAGCCAACGGGCCGATTCCTCGTAGTCCTTTGACGCGTCCTGGTTTGCCGACCACTTGTTCAGCAGATAAACCATCACGCCGAAAACGATGAAATAGACCGCAGACCGTGTCCACCACCAGAAAGGAGTTTGGAAAGCTCCGCGCTGTTTCATCGTAAAATCATCAGCTGCGAAATGGGTCCATTCGTATACCCGTGTCAGGCCGATCGCGATCGGTAGAAACAGCAGGAATATGACCGGCAGGGTCCGAGTTGCGGCCTCGAGCGTCCGACGAATAACGAGACCCCATGCACCGCCCGTTAGGTACTGGAGCATCAGCATGCCGATCGCGCCTAGACCGATACCGCCCCAGACGATAAATCCCAGCAGCCACGAACGAAGTGCTTGCTCCGGGCTGAGATAAAGCCCGACCGCCCACACAAGCGTTCCAATTCCGCCGACCCCAAGAGCAAGGCTGCGCAATCCGTTTAGTTCGCCGGGCGTTCGATACCTATCGCGTTCCGCCATTAACGTTCACCTCCGTGCGAGTTCGCGTTCGGAGAATTGTGGGCCGGAGGCGCCGCCGCGTTCGTATTTGCACTGGAATTCATCTTCAAAGTTTCTTCCGGATTCTGACTCACCTGCAGCGCTCGGATGTATGCAACGACCGCCCATCTGTCGGCCGCGGTCAGTTTATCCGCGTAGCTGTTCATCTTGCCCCAACCGTTGGTGATGACATCGAAGAAGTGTCCGACCGGAGCATTTCGCAGTCGGTCGTCGTGATACGTCGGCGGCTGTGAGAATCCGCGACGGACGATCATCCCATCGCCGCTGCCGACCGGCCCGTGGCAGACAATACAGTAGATATTGAACCTGTCCTGTCCGCGATCAATCAGCTCTTTCGTGACAGGCATCGGAAATTCGTCGATGGCGTTAGGAAAGCTCGTAACGATCGTGTTACCCGCCGCATTGGTTGTCGTTTCAACCGGAGCGTTCAAGTTCGGATTGTCGATCTTACCGGTGTGGAGAGCCTTGTCGTCTTTTAGAAATCCGCGAGCGACGGTTCCCTCAGGAAGATTGCGCGATCCGCGCTTATCGCTAAAGAATTCGCTTTTCTTGTATGCCTTGTAGCGCGGCTGGTCCTGCATGTCGAAACGGACACCGCAGCCTGCTGCCAGTAAGCAGAAGGCAGTAAGCAATAACCCCGAGACCTTTCGCGTCGAGATTCGGTTCGGCTTATTGCTAATTGCTAGTTGCTGAACACTATTCGTCAACATCGAAAACCTCCTGGGCACCGAGGCCTTCCATAAAGCCGCGCGTATCCTCATCGAATTTCGGATCGGCAGTCTCGATCAATAGAAAGAATTTTTCACGCGTCGCCAAAGCAAATCGCGGAACGTTGAAAACAGGATGATAGGGCCGCGGTAGGCCGTTCAGGAACAGCATTCCGAATACGGCGGTGAAACCTGCAAGCAAGATCGTCAGCTCATACGCCGGCGGAATAAACGATGGCCAGCTCAGGTAAGGTCGGCCGCCTACGTTCAAAGGGTAATCGATGTAATGGACGAAGACCTGAAGGCCGAGGCCGAGGCACAATCCGGTTATTCCGCCGAAAAAAACGAGCACGGGCAAGATGCTCCGCTTTATGCCGAGAGCCTCATCGATCTCGTGGAGCGGAAACGGCGAGAAGGCATCTGTTTTCGTAAAACCCGCCTCACGGACAGAGTTCGCCGCGTCGACCAACTCGGTCGGCGTATCGAACTCAGCCAGCAATCCGTATAAATTCTTTTCCATAACCCAAATCTCGCACCGACACTAACAATCTAATGCGAACCTTTTAAATACCGATTCACGTTATCAATTCTCTCCTTCCCGAATCTCGACAGGATCGCAACGATCGCGATCGCGGCAAATATCGTCAAGAACGGATCCACGTAAGGAATCCGAAGCCGCATCGTGCTCACCAGGACCGTGTGGATAACGGTTAGAAACAGCAGCATGATCACATACAGGATCACGACATTTTTTAGCCGTTTTCGCCGGGCCGCAATTATCAGGCCCGCGAAACCGAACCCGAAAAGCGGAACCAGCAAGGCGGCGGACAACATAGTGCCTTTCGCGGAATAGATGTCCGCACTCAGCCATGGCCGCCAGAACCCGATCAGCTTCCACCCGATCAGCCGCGCCGTGATCCCGGGCTGGGCCTCTGCATTTTCAATCGCCTTTTGCTGCCAAAGGCGTTCACGCTGTTTGAACGAGAGCCCGCTGTAACCCGTCGTCCGCTCCCATTCCGCAACTTGCTCCGCGGCAAGTGTCTTTCCCAGATAATCCTGGTATTGCTGGGTCTCTTCGCGACTCGCGAATTCCCCTTCAAAGATCCGGATATTCGCGGGATGATTCCCGATCCATGCGACGAAGCCGCTCGCGTCATTGATCAGAATAAACTCGCCCCTCGTTTCCCAGTTGTAAAAAGTCCAGGGCAATATCACCGCGAACATCGCAACGACCATCAGTGCCACCGCCGCAAAACTATTCTTCCGCCGGAAGAAAAGTGCGACCATCGAAACCGCCAGCAAGATACAAACCCCGAGCGCCGAATTCTTACAAAGAGCTGCCAGGCCAAACGCGATACCGGCGGCCGCCGCCGTTCTCAGATCAAATCGTTCGTCGGATACGATCATCTTGACGAACAGCATCAAAGCAAGCGTCACGAGGAACGTGTGTAAAGCCTCGGTCTGAATCGCCGCCGCCTGATAAATAAAAAACGGATTCAGTGCAAACAACAATCCAGCGATCAGAGCGACAAGCGATTTACCGGTCAAGAGCTCGGCCGTCTTGAAGATCATCAGGGTTGTCACCGCATGAAGAAGTGCCTGAACGATCTTGACCGCGAAAACGCTTTCGCCCGTTACGCTCCAGACGCCGGCCATGAATAACGGAAACAGCGGAGCACGGAAAAAGTGCAATCCGCCAACCTCCGGATAGCTCCCGTTCTCGACGAGCATTCGGGCGGCGGTGACATAATCGATGCTGTCCGCAAAATCCGCGTTATCACGACCGGTAACGTAGATCATGCCGACGCACAGAACAA
>JBDTWZ010000104.1:0-10902 GCA_040006435.1 Acidobacteriota bacterium | reverse complement strand
AATAATACCTATGCTAATCTTGGACGGCAACCTATGGCAGAACACAACGTTACACTGCGTGTGCGGGATGTCTCCAAACGCTTCGGGGATTTCTCTGCGGTCGAAGATCTGAGTTTCGAGGTGAAGGCCGGACGAGTGTTCGGCTTTCTTGGCCCGAACGGCGCCGGTAAGACGACAACGATCCGTATGATCGTTGGAATCACCGTGCCCGACGAAGGTTCGATCGAGTTGTTCGGACAAAAGATCTCGCATGCTCTTCAGGATCGGATCGGTTACCTGCCCGAAGAGCGGGGACTCTATAAGAAAATGAAGATCGCCGATCAGCTCCGATACTTTGCCGCGCTAAAGGGCGTCGCGACCGCGGATGCGGAGAAGAAGATGGATTTTTGGCTCGAACGAATGAACCTCGGCGAGTGGAAAAAGAAAAAGACGACCGATCTATCGAAAGGCATGCAGCAAAAGGTCCAGTTCATTTCGACCGTCATGCACGACCCCGACCTTCTAATTCTCGATGAGCCGTTCTCGGGACTCGATCCGTTGAATGTCGAGTTTCTGATCGACGTCATATCCGAATTCAAAACACAGGACAAAACGATAATTTTCTCCACGCACTTGATGGAAACGGCAGAAAAACTTTGCCACGACATTCTTCTCATAAACAAAGCTCGGAAGGTTATTTCCGGAAGTCTGCGCGAAGTAAAGGAAAGTTACGGGCGAAATCTAATTGCGGTGCGGTTGAGCGGGGGTGAAGGCGTTCTCGCTGATCCAAATCTCGTGTCCAAACAAACAGAACATGCCGACGAAGTGATATTGCATTTAACCGATGGAACTAGTCCGCAGACACTGCTCCGTAAGCTCATTGATGACGGTGCCGTTATTTCAAAGTTCGAACAGGTCGAAGCAAGTCTCAATGACATTTTCATCGACAAAATCCGGGGAAGTCACGAAAGCGATCAATAACGATGAGAAAATTCCTTGCCGTAGTAAAACACGAATATAAAAAGGTCGTTCTGAAATGGTCGTTTCTGATCGGCACGCTTCTGCTACCGTTTCTCGCCGCATGTTTCGCGGTCGTTCCGGCGGTAATTTTTTCGTTGAAGGGAGCACCGACGCGAATCGTTATTGCCGATCCGACAGGCAAGATCGAGCCGCGGCTGAAAGCTAATCTTTCCACTGAAAAGATGGACGCCAGAGCTCTAAGGGCGGCGGAAAAATCGCTCGAAGATCTGACGCAGGCGCAGGAAGCGCAGACACAACGTGGGACAGAGCAATTTGCAGAAAGTTTTGAATTCATCGAATACCCGACCGGCGGCGCCCTGACCACGACAACTCGGTCAGAGCTTAATTCAATGCTCGTCAACGGCGAAGCGGACGCTTATCTCATTATTCCCGAGGATATAAATTCTGAGGAAGCGTCATTTGAATTCAGATCGCGCAAAGCGGGCGACTTTGTTGGTGGTAATTTCCGAGACGCTCTGAACGATGCGGTCCGCTCGCAGCGCCTCTCGGACGCGAATATCAGCGAAAAGAGACTCGCAGAACTAAGCCGAGATGTAAATTTCGACGCGAAGGGAATCGACGAGCGCGGCGAAGAGCGAAACACGGGCGGAACGATCGTTGCTTCGTTCGTGATCGGACTGATGATCTACATCACGCTCGCGATATACGGCCAGGCGATCATGGGCGCGGTCGTTGAAGAAAAGGAAACCCGAATTGCCGAAATATTATTTTCGTCCGCCCGGCCTTTCGAATTGATGATGGGAAAACTCGTCGGCGTGGGACTCGCCGGGCTTACGCAACTCGGTATATGGGTCGGGTCCGCTGCGGTAATCATAAGCGTCGTCGCTCTTCAAACGGACTTATCCGCTGTGGTGGGAGAGCTTCCCGCAATATCGCCGCTAATGATCTTTTATTTCCTGATCTTTTTTCTGCTCGGGTTTTTTATTTACGCGTCGATCTTCGCGTTGATAGGGTCTATGGTCACCACTGTTCAGGAAGGAGGACAGTTTGCGTTCCCGCCGATAATGCTCATGCTGATCGGATTCTATTTCAGCTTTGCTGTCGTCCGGGATCCGAACTCCGACCTCTCGTTCTGGGTCTCGATCGCGCCGTTCTTTGCTCCGATCACGATGCCGGTTCGCATACTCTCAGAAACCCCACCCTTTTGGCAGATCGGCCTTTCCTTTGTTATTAATGCCGTCACGATCGCCGGATTGATCTGGCTCGCTTCGCGAGTTTACCGGGTTGGAATGCTCATGTACGGGAAGCGTGCGACGATACCCGAGGTGTGGAAGTGGATCAAGCAAGCTTAGTGGGACCGAATGCTTGAGATAGAAAAAAAATATCGGATATCGCCCGATCGTTTGATTGAGATCGTGACATCTTTGAACGAAATAGGGGCGGTTTTTGTAGGCGAGGATTTCGAAGAGAACACGATCTACGGCGGCGATGCTTTGGAGCGGACGGGCGGTATTGTGCGCATCCGCCGGACGCAGGATCGCGCGGTTCTGACATTCAAACGCCGCGTCGGGAATCAGGCCGATGTGAAACAGCAAGTCGAATACGAAACCGAGATCTCCGATTCGCATGCAGCGGCGAGAATACTTGCGGAGCTTGATCTAAGCCCAAAGCTTATTTACGAGAAACGACGAAAGACGTGGACCCTGAAATCTACCGAGGTAGTTTTGGACGAGCTTCCGTTTGGGTTGTTCATGGAGATCGAGGGCTCGATCACTGCGATCAGAGAGGCCGAAATGCTGCTTGGCATCGACGATCTGGAAACGGAACATGAAACATACCCCCGCCTAACGGCGGCCCTTGGCACACGGACCGGCGACATCATTGAGGCGAGATTCAGCTAACTAACGTTCTGATTCGGTCGTCAGACGGAGAATATCCGGGACGAGCTTGTCCGGCTCGAAGGGCTTGGTCGAGTAAAGCTGGAAACCCGATTCGAAAGCTTTCTGTTTGCTTTCGACGGTCGTAAATGCGCTCAGAGCAATCGCCGGGATCGCTCCGCCGCGATCCGTCGACATCTGCCGAATACGTGAGAGGAGCGAGTAACCGTCTTCCTCCGGCATCGCCAGGTCAGAGATGATCAGATCCAGCAAACCGTTACCGGCACCGGTCAGGATTTCCATGGCAACTTTTGCCGATTCCGCGGTCATAACCTTGGCTCCGGATTGTTCCAGAAATAGCTGCAGTACTTCGCGCGAATCGGGATCGTCTTCGACGATCAGAATTCGCTTGTCCGACAACGGACGACGATTTGGCGAAGGCTCGATTTCTTGTTTTCGGCGCTCTGGAAGTTTTGAATCCGTCAACGGCAGTGTGACGACAAACTCCGAACCTTTGCCAAGTCCCTCGCTTAGCGCACTGACGGCTCCGTTGTGTTTGTTGACAAGGATCTTGACGATCGAGAGACCGAGGCCGAGGCCGGTATTGCTTCGGCTCTGTCCAATTTCACCTTGCGAGAACTGGCGGAAAATATTAGGCAGAGCCTCCGGATTAATACCATAACCCGTGTCTCTTACGTGGACGGAAGCGGTTTCGCCGGTTCGCTTTGTCTCAACCGAAACCTTCCCGCCATCGGGTGTGAACTTGATAGCATTCGAAATCAAATTCGTAAAGACTTGTTGAAGCCTTCCGGCATCGCCGAAGACGATTATCTCTTCGCATTCGTTTATAAGGGTAAACTCCAGGCCATGTAGGTCCGCGACCGGCTTCTGCGCCTGGTACGCAACCCGAACAATTTCGCACAGGTTGGTCGGATGGAATTCGAGCCGCAATTTGCCCGACGCGACCCGGGCCGAGTCGACTAGATCGTTAATCAGTTTTGTCTGCAGGCGAGCGCTGCGTTCGATCGTTTCCAGCGCATTTCGGCGAGTGGTGTCGTCGACGGTCTTCGTCAGCAGGATCTTTGACCAGCCGAGTATCGCGTTTAGCGGCGATCGAAGCTCATGCGACACAAACGCAAGAAAGAAATCCTTTGCGCGGTTTGCCTCGACCGCTTCGTCCCGTGCGCGCTTTTCGCGATCATAGACTTTTGCCAGTTCCTCGGCCGCAATTTTTTGCTGTGTAATGTTCCTGACGATCCCGGTCATGTTTGTCGGAGGCCCATCCGCATCGGCGACCGATTTTCCCTCCGCTGAGATCCATTCGACCGTTTCATCGTCACGTATTACCCGGAACTCCTCTTCGTACGTGATACTTCTCGTTTGGAGACGCTCAAACAACGATTCGACAAGAGCCCGGTCTTCGGTGTGTATAACGGTAAGAAAAGACTCGAAAGTAACAGGTTCCGAAACAGGTAAACCCAGGAGCTCGTTACAGCTCGGCGTAGCGTAGATCCGCGCGTCCTGAATATCCCAGAACCAAAGGCCAATCCCTCCATTCTCGGCCGCACGAAGGAGCTGCCACTTCTCCAGGCCGTCGAGCTTTCCCGCGTCGTTTTTTGGCAGGGTACGAGCAAATACAAAGATCTCGTCCGCGGAATGAGGACCTTTCACGGCTTGGAACTGCAGTTCAACCGGAACTTTTTCATCCGCACTGACACGACAATCAACGAGCAGGCTG
The DNA here is from genome assembly GCA_040006435.1 of Acidobacteriota bacterium. Taxonomy (GTDB): domain Bacteria; phylum Acidobacteriota; class Blastocatellia; order Pyrinomonadales; family Pyrinomonadaceae; genus OLB17. The sequence continues at coordinate 6,327 of JBDTWZ010000104.1, read as the reverse complement.
GAACAGTTTCCAGCGACCGCGTCGGTCACGGCTTTGTCGACGAGCCGTGCGGTGTTTTCCGACGATTGCCAGAAAACAGTCTCCGAAAAGCGTTGCCCAACTAAGAACTTGGTGTTGCTGTTCGCGCGCTCGAATAGACGCCCGCTCAAGGCGAGAACTCGTCCGGAAAGATCGAGGGTACCGAAAAACTCAAATGCATTATCGAAGATAGCCTTTGATCTTCGATCAAAGGCTGGCGAGTTTGGCGATTCGGAACCGGTTTTTTCAACTGGACACATTGTATGAATAACAAAACTTACAATACAGGGTCCGGGTAGTGAGAAAGACCCCGTCAAATTAACTTTCAAATTAACTTAACGAGGTCAATCTTAGCAAAAAGGTATGCGTTCTCTGAATACTTCTAAACTGCTGCTCGTCCGTTCAAAAGCCTAATTACAAAAACGACAAGTGCGACCAGCAAGAGTACGTGTAATACGCCGCCGAATAATTGGCCGGTCACCAAGCCCAAAAGCCATAAGACTAGCAAGATGACGATGATAGTTTCCAACATAATTAAAAAATTCCTCCTTGTTTGTTACATGCCGTCTCAACGAGTCCCGGCATCTGGAGTTTAGGGAATCAAATGGTATGCCAAATCGGCGAAGCCACTTGGAATCTCGGAAAACTAAGGATCATTTATCATCTCGGTCTTGGCCGTACCCGTTGGTGGTATGGAAACCGTACGCCCAAATGACGAAAATATTTTTGGCGCGGTTCGAACAATAGAAGGATCCGTGTGTGACCTAATTCAATACGTTATTAGAGAAAACCGAACCTAAGCTCGGCAATGCTAACTGCTGAAATAATTAGCAAAGAAGGCCGTGGCATAACGATTGCGAATTCCCAATCGCGCCTATCCATACCTGCAAACAATCGGAGGCCATTGTGACTACAGCCACGGGAAAAATAGAAAAAGAGCGACGTGACGACGGTTCGAAAAAGAACCCGTGTCTGAGATTGGTTTCGACAGTGAGCAATGGTTCTTCGAATGGGGGATTTCGAATCGGAATTGCTGATGACGTTTTTGCCCTGGGCGACCGTATCCGGGAAACGTCTGGCTCGACCTCGCAAGGCCGTCTCGAGGAACCCGTCGGCGACGGATCAGAGACGCGGACCGTTGATTGGAAGGAGTTGCGTGGATTAGAAACGGTACTTACAGTTGCCGCGGCAGGCTTGGCTCTTGGCTACTTTGTTGGTCGCCGCTTGCGGTCGTAATAGCGAAGAATCACTTTGGTGTTTGAATTTGATACAATCTTAGAAAGAATTCTAATTGGTTAATTTTTACGATTATGGCGAACAAAGCGCTCGTAATAGACGACGACAAAGTAACACTCGAACTTTTGACCTTCCAGCTTGAATCCGAAGATTTTGAGGTCACAACGGCCGAGAGTGGCGAAGTTGGGCTCGACCTGATCAAGCAGAATGACTTCGACGTTATTCTTACCGATCTGCATCTGCCGGATGTCAGTGGAATAGGATTGGTTAAAACGTCAAAGGAGATTGCGCCCCAGACCGAGATCATCATGATAACCGGTGACGGGTCGAACGACCGGGCGATCGAAGCGACTAAGGCAGGAGCCTTCTGGTATTTGGAAAAGCCCCTCGACTTCGATGAGCTTTTCGAGCTGATCGGGAAGGCGGTCGAGCGAAAGCGTCAGGCCGCAGAGATCAAGGAACTGCGAGGACGGCTCTCCAGCAAGACCTCATACGAGGGAATCATCGGCGGGGCACGTTCGATGCAAAATATTTACGAGATCATCGAGAATGTTGCCGACTCAGAGGCGAACATCCTGATCCTCGGCGAATCGGGTACAGGCAAGGAAGTAATTGCTAATGCGATCCACTACAAGAGTCCCCGCTCGAACAAACCTTTTGTGAAAGTAAATTGTTCGGCGCTGCCAAAAGACCTGATCGAGTCTCAGTTGTTCGGCCACATAAAGGGATCATTCACCGGTGCCAACGCGGATAAGGTCGGATTCATTGGACAGGCACATGGCGGCAGCATTCTTCTGGATGAGATCGGCGAGATGCCGGCCGATCTGCAGCCAAAACTCCTGCGGGTCCTGCAGGAAAAGGTTTATTACCGTGTCGGCAGCGACAAGCCTCAGGAAGCTGATTTTCGCCTCATTTGCTCGACGAACCGAGATCCGTTCGAGTCGATTAAGGATGGCAATCTCCGCGAGGATCTTTATTACCGAATCAACACCATCGAGATCACGATCCCACCGCTTCGGGAGCGAATGGAGGACGTCCCGATGCTCGCGGAACATTTTCTACAGATCTACGCCGAGAAGTATAAAAAATCGAACGTACTGTTTAGCCAAAACGCATATAACCAAATGCTCAATTACACCTGGCGAGGTAACGTGAGAGAGCTTGAGCATGCGATCGAACGAGCCGTTTTGCTAAGTCGCAGCGGGAAGATCGAGAACATGAATCTGCTGCAGGCCAACGGGAGTGCGGTGAGCGGTGAATTTCCGGCGATGCATTTTACTACGGCCGCGTCAGCCAACCCGGGTACCGGAGTAGGCTCCCCGGTTACAAGCCTCGCTATGATGCCTTCGATGATCGATCTTGAGGGCGACGAACTCTTCGAAGAGATCGGCCGCTTTATCGTCGACCGCCTGACCGAGCCTTCGGACGGCGCTAGTCAAAAAGACGTATTCAACGACATTGAGAGCGGGGTTGTTCTCGCCGCCTTAAAGCGGACGCGGGGAAACAAACAGGCCGCAGCAAATCTGCTTGGCCTTTATAGGCCGCGCCTCTATGGAATGATCAAACGTCATAGTTTGGAAAAACGCGTTTGATCCTGATTCCGTTCATAGTAAAAAGCCTTGCAGAAGTATGCAAGGCTTTTCCACATTCAGAGGTTTTGTAAATTGTTTGAGATCACCGCGCAGGAGCCGATACGTCGACATCGATCTTCTGAGTCTGTCGTTTTGCTCCTCCAAGAAAGCCGCTGTAATAAAGTGCCCCCGCGATCAACGTGACGATAATTATTAGGGTGACCGCCCAAATAAGATTATTCCCTGTACTATTTTCCTCAGACATATGAATGCCCTCCCTTTCAATTAAAGTTAATTTGCGTACTACGAGTCATTCAACTGCAAATCAGGTGCCACGATCCTGCTTCTTTTGACGATCGGAGCGACGCTGGCTCATTACCAGAGCTCTTCTACTTTTGCCGACGATCTCGGCAGCCAAGGGACGTCGATCGTTTTTCTTATCGGACTCTGTGTAAGCCAACTTTTTTTTAGAATGACCCAGCGGGACGGCGCGACGCGCCGGTATGGTGGGCTAGGACTTGGCCTCACCATCGCCAGGCAGGTCATCCACCTCCGTCATGGAACGATCGAAGCGGAGAGAGGTGGAGGTGCTAACTTCACGATTTCGCTGCCGATTCGACAATAGAGGCGCATCAATTCGTTACACATTCAAATCGTATTTACAGCAATTAGGACGATTAAGGTGCTTGATGTCCGAATAGCGCGATGGCACACATCTTGCACCTTTCCTTAGTGTTGGATCCTACCAAAACAGTTGGATCACTACCAAAAAAAAATCAGAACACTCTCCCCAAAAGGTCACAAGACCGGAGGAGAAAAATATTATGAGAAAAATTAATTTGATAAAGGGGTTCTTTATTGTAACCGCTTTATTATTTCCAATCGCAGCCGCGGCGCAGATCGGTGGCGCCCGAGATCGCCAAGCCCGCAGTTTGGTGACGCGTATCGAAACTCGGACCGACACATTTCGGAGAGAAGTCGATCTGTCGTTGGACCGATCACCGATCAATTCTACGGATCGCGAAGACCGTATTTCCGATTTCGTAGCTGAATTTGAGACCGCCACGGACGCTCTCAAGCGGTCATATGATTCTAACCGCAATATCGACAACGAGGTCAATGAAGTCTTGAATCGGGCGCTATTTATTAACCGATTCATGACGCGGAATCGTCTTAGCTATCGAGCACAAAGCGAGTGGCGGTACGTGCGTGCCGATCTCAACACGTTGGCCCGTCTTTATACGGTTAGCTGGAACTGGAATCGGATGCCTGATTACGGAACTGGTACTGGTTACGGAACCGGTTACGGCCTGAGAGGATTCGATCAGCGGATTACGGGTACGTACAGATTGAACCGCACTCTAAGCGATGACATCAATGTGGTGCTAGATCGTTCGAACAATTCGTATTCGACGGCCCAACGTGATCGAATGCGACAAAATCTCGAACGAAGGTTGGCGTCGCCCGAAATGATCGCGATCGAAAAGAACGCGAGGAATGTGACGATCGCGTCGAGCCTCTCACCGCAAGTAACTTTTCTGGCGGACGGCATTGCCCGTTCCGAGACGACAGATCGCGGTCGGGTAATCAGAACAACTGCAACCGCCAACCGTGACAGCGTTGAAATTAGCTACGTGGGTGACCGCACGAATGATTTTTATCTGACGTTTGAACCAACGCGGGATAATCGGCTTCGAGTCACACGAAAGCTTTATCTCGAAAACCGCAACGAAACGGTTTCCGTTTCGAGTTTGTATGACAAATTAGACACCAATGCTCGATGGATTGATATAACGACCGACACCCGTTATCCCAATGACAACACGGGAACGGCGTCGGGAGAGTTTTATATCCCGAACGGCACTAGGTTGACAGCTGTGTTGAATAATACGGTAACGACAAAGGCGACCCAGGTTGGTGACAGGTTCACGATGAACGTGACCTCACCGGACATCTATCGGAACGCAGTAATCGAGGGACGTGTTGCACAGATCGACAATTCGGGACGTCTTTCCGGAAGGGCGAACGTCTCACTTGAGTTCGATACGATCCGGATGCGCGATGGCCGCTCGTATCGGTTCGCGGGGCTCATCGATTCGGTTCGTGCCGTTAACGGCGATGACGTTTCGGTAACCAACGAGGGTACCGTTCGGGACAGTAATCAAACCAAGAAGACGGTCACGCGAGCTGGCGTAGGCGCGGCACTCGGTGCTCTTATTGGAGCGATCGCCGGTGGCGGTTCGGGTGCGGCTGTCGGTGCGGCGGTCGGCGCCGGAGCTGGAGCTGGTTCGGTTTTGATCCAGGGACGTGACAACGTTGAGCTTGGTCAGGGGACTGAGTTCAGCATCACAGCGACTGGGCCGAATAACGTCGGCGTAATTAGGTAGACTAGAGTAAGGGTGGATCTCCGCGGATCCACCCTATTTATTTTTTCCGAAATCCCTGAGAATGAATCGTGGGTAACCCAAACGCAAAAGCTGAGAAGCGGCTATCACGCCCGGCAGGAAGGTCGACATCAGAAGAGCTGAATGACAAAGCCGGACATCCCGATATTTCCGAGGTGAAAGACATAGTTGATCAAGCCGGCTATCGGGACGACAGCCTACTTAGACAGACGCTTCGCGGTGACGAAACGCGCGGCGACGCTGACGCGCGGGACGTCGCAGGCGCAACGGATTTCGATGACATGCCCCACGGCCGTGAGGAAACAAAGAACGACAAAGCAGGAGCACCGAATCAAAATGGTTGACGATAAACTTGCACGCGAAGAAGCCCAACGTGCCGCGAACTACGAAGCTATCAAGTCGAATATAAAGGCAGATGTCGGCAGTGAGATCAATGCCGAGGCTGCACGGCCCGCTCCTTCCCAGGCAGCCCGCGTTGAAGAGATCGCGGACGGAATGCGTCGGACCGCCGTTGACGAGGTTGTTCAAACTGAAAGAGAGGTCGGGCGAGCTCGTGTCGTCGCCCGTATATCGCAGATCATCGATTACCTTTTCTTTGTTGTCTACGGGTTGTTAACGGTCAGGCTCTTACTCGAGTTGTTTGCGGCTCGGGAAAGCGCCGGCTTTTTCAGATTCGTCAAGAATGTCACCGAACCGTTCTACGCGCCGTTTCGGGGTCTCGTTCCGAGCCCGACTACCGCGGAGGGATTTACTCTCGCGCTACCGATCGTGGTCGCGATCGTCGTGTATATGTTGCTGCACCTCGCCATTAATGGTTTGCTGCGGATCTTCGCACATCGGAAGACAGAGGTCTAAAGGACGTTGTTGCAGTTTCAAACGGAAAGTAGTAATACATAGCTATCCTGTGATAGAAAAAGAATTTAGGGAAAGGAGAGTACTATGCTTGGAATAATTTGGCAGCTCATCGTTGGCTTGATCGTCGGTGTAATTGCGCGATTGGTCTTACCCGGAAAAGAAGCGTTGCCTGATGGCGCTCTTGGTTGGCTCATAACGGCGCTGCTGGGTGTCGCCGGCGCATTTATCGGCGGAATGATAGC
>JBDTWZ010000103.1:0-10955 GCA_040006435.1 Acidobacteriota bacterium | reverse complement strand
AACTGTCGCTGGTCATTCGGCTTTTCTAATTCACTGTAGAAAACTTCATCGTCAAAGCCGGCGGCGGCGGCGTCTTCGCGTGTCGCGGCGATGAATATTCCCTTCGGCCGTGCCCAGTAGATCGCGCCGAAACACATCGGACACGGTTCGCATGAGGTGTAGATAACGCAGCCATCAAGCTGGAACGATCCAAGCTCGCGACACGCACTCCGGATCGCGACGATCTCGGCGTGCGCGGTCGGATCGTTGGTTGATGTAACTTGATTTGATCCTTCGCCGACGATACGGCCGTCTTTCACGACAACGCAGCCGAAAGGCCCGCCGAGATTTTCGTCCGCACCCTTTTGCGCCAGCTCGATCGCTCGCCGCATAAATGTTTCGTGAGGGGTCATCGCGGATTTACCTTGATCTCGAACAATCGACGCCAAAATTTTCCCGTGACGAATAAGCGGTCGTCCGCGGCGTCGTATGCAATTCCGTTCAGAACATCCGCGTGCTCGTTCTTTTTCTGTTCATCGTCGACGAGCGTGTTCATATCGATGCGGCCAAGCATTTTTCCCGTGCCGGGATCTATTCTCACGATCCAACCCGTCTGCCAGATATTTGCCCAAATCTCGCCTTTTACGAATTCGAGCTCGTTCAACTGCATGACGGGCTTGCCCTTCTCGTCATTTACCACTATCGTGCGAACCGTTTTGAAGTCTTGCGGATTAACAAAACGAATGACATGGGTTCCATCGCTCATGATCAGGTTGGTGCCGTCGTTCGTTAGTCCCCATCCTTCTCCCGAATAACGCAGTTCACGCAGCAGCTTGAAATCTTTAAGGTCGTATTCGAACGCTGTCATTTGGCGCCACGTCAATTGATAGATCTTATCGCCGAGGATGGTGATGCCTTCGCCAAAATATTCGCGAGGAATATCGTATTTCTGCAAAACTTTACCTGTTGAGTAATCGACTTTCCGTAGCGAAGAGAAGAAATCGTCGCCATCCTTTCCGCCCGTTCCTTCGTAAAGAATTCCGTCGTGGAATTCCAATCCCTGTGTAAAGGCCTTCGGATCGTGCGGATACGTCTTGACGATCTCGTAGTCGTACATCGCAACGGGGCCCGACGGCTTGCTCACGTTTGAATTCGGAGTTGCGTTGTTATTCGGCACAGCGGGTGGATCACCACACGAAAAAGAAAGCAGCACAAGAGCGAAAATGTAGCTGGAACGCATAGGCTATTTGGAAAGTGCACGATCGATAGCACGTCGAAAGGCGTCAGCGGAAAGGCGGTAAACTTTGATGCCGTTGACGAAGATAGTCGGCGTACCGCCGATTCCGTAACTTCGTCCGTCGGCTTGGTCTTTTCGTACCTCAGCGCTGACTCTCGCGTCGCTAAAGTCTAACTCAAATTGTTTTGCATTCAAACCGAGTTCCGCGGCGTACTCTAAGAGGGAGGCCTTATTGAGAGCCTGCTGATTGCGATACAAAATCTCCGCATATTCGAAGAATTTGCCCTGCGCCCTGGCGGCGTTAGCGGCGAGCGCAGCCTGAAAGGCATTCTTATGGATATTCTCCAGCGGAAAATCGCGAACGACAAAACGGACCTTGTCGCCGTATTCGGCCAGCGTTTGTTTCAGGACAGGATGTGTTCGCGAACACGCCGGACACTGAAAATCGGTGAACATCACGACCGTGACGGGTGCCGAAGCGTTTCCGGTCTGGGGGTCGTCGGTCTCGATCAATATGTTTTGAACGACGGGCGTCGGCTCGCGAAGCAAGATCTTGACGTTGTACTTCGTAAACAGTCGCTTCATCAAGGCGGTTTCGACGGCCGAACGCTCCTCTTCTGTAAACTGTCGTAGTTTGTCGGTGATCTCGGCCGCGATAAATGAACCAATGTCGAGATTTCTTTCCTTCGCCTCTTCGCCAACCAGAGCGGAAAAGACGGACGCCTCGAGGTCGGTTCTGAGAGCCTCGAAAGCTTCCATCTCCGCATCGTTAAGCCGCACCTTGTTGGCTTGTTGGAACTCACGAAGCGTTATCGTGCGTGAACCGATCGTGGCGACAATGTCCGACGGCATTAGTCTGATCCCGTTAACATCCTTTCCGACAGAAACTTTGTGTTTCGTGCGAAGCGACTGAATATACCCGACGACGATCTTTTCGCCGGAAAGGTCCTTTAGATATTCGACCAGTTGTGGCCGAACATCGACAAGCGGGCGGCCGCCGAGGGCGGATACGTTCGCGTTATATAGGTTCTGGATCTCGATGGCGGTCGGTTCCGGGGCTTTCTCGCGCTGTGCGGCCATAAGCCTTTCCGGCGTGGTGTAGAGCGCATTGCTTTCGAGTTCGAGAACGGTCTTCGCGATCATATCCGAGAGAATTTCCGAACGAGTGTTTGAGGTAATCTTCGGTTGCTCGAGATACAATTTCTGTGCCGCGGGTGAAAGGCTCGCCGCGGTGAAGGTCGTGCTCTTCGACGTCGCTAACGGATCGTCGAGCCGCTGCCCCTGAACGCATAAGGCAAAAAGGGCCGGAAGTAGAATGACGACTAGCTTCTGAAAATATCGCATATAAAAGTCGAAGTGATTTTACCAGATTAGTGGAGGATTTCGTCGCCGCTTCATATCTGCTAGAATCTGCGAAAGAGGTACAACACGATGTCAGATGTCAGATTTAACGGAACGGTTGACCATCTGGCCGTCAAGACAGACGACCTCGAGCGCGACGTCGCCGAGTATGAGCGGCTCGGGTTCTCAGTCGAAACGGTTTACGAAGACTGGGCTATGATGCGCGACGCCCGCGGGTTCGGGATCGCTTTGCTTCCGCCGGATTCTAAACATCCAACACACATCGGAATGAAAGTCGATTCGCTCGAGGAACTCGAGGCGGCGTCGAAACGGGAAGGCCGTCCGATCAAGCTGCATCGTGACGGCACGTCGTCCTTCTACACTAAAGGCGTCGGTGGAAATATTGTCGAGTTGATCTATTATCCGGAACAACTGTGAACGGTGAAGTGTGAACTAGTGTTTTAGTTCATCACTCGCTATTTATCTTTTATGGTTAACAGCTCACAGTGTTTTCCACACATTCTGTGGAAAAACACCACGTTTCCACAGAATTAATTTGCTCAAGACTTTGTAATATCTAGAGTTCTAGCATTTTGCACACAAGTCGAGCGCGAAAATGCGTACGTCGAATCTCCCGCAAAAACTCGTCGTTTTATTTTTGTTTCTTCCAGTCGGATCGGCGCTGCTCTCGTGCTGTACCACTCGGAACGTGACGACTACGTTTAGTACCGAACCGTCGCATTCGCCTGCATCTTTTGTTATCAACATAAACACCGCTCACGCGTCGGAGTTGCAGAAGCTTCCGCACGTCGGACCTGTGCTGGCACGGAAGATCGTCGAACACCGCGAGCGTTACGGGCCGTTCCGCAGACCCGAACATCTGCTTATCATCGAAGGGATTAGCGAGGAGCGCTTTCGCGAACTTAGACAATTTATAAACACGGAATAATCTCCCAGGATGTCCGACACAACCCTCCCACAAACATTCAGCCGACACCCTCTGCTCTGGCTCGCAGTTTGGTTCGCGCTCGGAATCGCGCTTGGGCACGTCTTCGGGATCCGATCGCTTGTTTCATTGTTCATCGCTGGCCTGCTTGCAATAGTTTGCATTGTCCGACTAAACGCCGCCTTCTTTCTTCTTCCTGTTGCCTTTGTTTTGCTCGGCACGCTTTCTTCCGCGATCCAAAGCGGGAGCATTCCCGAGAATCGCATCAAACGAATTTACGACGAGGGCCGAATTCATTCGGGCGAGCCGGTCGAGATCGAAGGCGTACTGATGAGCTTTCCGGAACCGGCGTACGGTGGGATGTTTTTGTTGCTGCGAGGGGAAAAGCTGACCTACAAAAACGCTGATGTCGAGGTATCGGGAAAGGTGCGGCTGTTTTTTCCGGGTGATAAAAACGTCGGCGACGGCGCATTTGATCAGATTAACCTCCGCTACGGCTCACGATTAAGAATATACGCACGGCTGGAGCGCGAAGAAAGATTCCAAAATCCGGGCGTCGGTTCGCGGATCGAGATTCTTGATCAGCAGGGAATCGACGGGACAGGGACTGTTAAGAGCCTTTTTTTGATCGAGAAACTCGGTGAGGAGTCGGTGTTTCTGCCGCTCGCGTGGATTTACGAGCAGCGTCAACGATTGATCTATGAATTTCGCGAGCGCTTTTCGGCTCCGACGGCCGGTGTGATGATCGCCTCTCTGATGGGCGATCAACATTTTCTGGACCGCCAGACATCCGAAGCCTTTCGCGATGGCGGAACATTTCATGTCCTGGTCATCTCTGGCCTTCATATTACTTTCATCGGCGGACTAACCATTTGGATCGTTTCGTACTTTGTGCGCCGACGGACCTTTCAGTTCATTCTTGCCGTCGGTTTTCTTTGGGCATACACCTTCGCGGTTGGACTCGAGGCGCCCGTTGTTCGGGCGAGCATCATGTTCACCATCTTGCTCTTTTCTCGCGTGATCTACCGAGAAGGATCGCAGTTGAACGCGCTGGGTTTTTGCGTATTGCTGCTGCTGGCGTGGCGTCCTGCCGATCTTTTTTCAGCCTCGTTTCAGCTAACGGTAGTCAGTGTTGCGGCAATTGTCGGATGTGCTTTTCCGCTCATCGTGAAACTGCGTGCGATCGGAAGCTGGACGCCGACCGCCCAGCGCCCGCTTCCCCCGAACGTCTCGAAATACGTACGCGCTTTCTGCGATTTTCTGTACTGGAACGACGCAGCCTGGAAGATCGAGAACCGACGCCAGATCTGGTCCGCGAACCTTTATAAAGCGCGTTCTCCAAAATGGCTCAGATCTCCCAACGTGCAGAGCGTCATCTCGCACATTTTTGAAGGTATAACCGTTTCCATCATCGTTCAAATCTGGATGCTGCCGCTGCTGGTGATCTATTTTCATCGCGTGTCGCCGATATCGGTCCTGCTGAATCTGTGGGTCGGCCTATTTCTGGCGGCAGAAGGTTTTTGCGCCGTCTTTACCGTTCTCATCGCGGCGTTTAGCGAATGGCTCGCAGCTCCTTTGAGCAGGCTGACAGAAGTTATGAACTCGCTGATGATGTGGGTACCGTCCTGGTTTTCCGACAACCGACTAGCCAGTTTTCGATTACCGACTTACACAGGCGACGTGAAATGGATCTATTCCTTATTCAGCGCGGCCGTCGTCGTCGCCGCCGTGGGAATCTTTAAATGGGATCCTTTCGATCCCGCTATCCAGGCCGGCAACACTCGTCGACGCTCGCTTACCACTTGCCTGCTCTTTACTCTCTCGCTAGCCTTCATAATCGTTTTTCATCCTTACAGCGCACCCGGGCCCGACGGACGACTGACAGTCGATTTCCTCGATGTCGGTCAGGGAGATTCCGCTCTTGTGACTTTCCCGAACGGCGCGACGATGCTAGTTGATGGTGGCGGCCGAGTCGACTACCGCGCCGACGATAGAGATTTCGAGCCGGACATACGAAGGATCGGGGAGTCGGTTGTTTCCACTTTTTTGTGGGCAAAGGGTTACTCGCACATCGACTACATTGTGGTGACCCACGCCGATGCCGACCACATGCAAGGGCTGAACGACGTCGCACGGAACTTTGATATCGGGTTAGCGCTTGTCGGAGCGACGCCCGTTAACGATCCGGATTTCTCTGCATTTATGCGAGTCCTTGAATCGGAGAGGATCGCGGTCACTACAGTCCATCGCAGCGACGAGTTCTCTATTGGTGGAGCAACCGTTCAAATATTGAATCCGAAAGACGACGCTTCAACCACTCGGTCAGCGAACGATTCTTCCGTGTTGATGAAGATCACTTTCGGTAACCGTGCGTTTCTGCTCACAGGTGATATCGAACGGGACACAGAGAATGAGCTACTGGCCGATTCCTCCTGCGATCTGCGGGCGGATGTTATCAAGGTGCCGCACCACGGCAGCCGGACGTCATCGACAGACGGATTTGTAAATCGCGTCCAAGCTATTATGGCAGTGATCTCAGTAGGCAGACGATCTCGTTTTGGCCATCCCCATCCGGAAATCATTGCTCGCTGGCGGGAATCCGGAGCTTCGGTCGTAACGACGGGCGAAAAGGGAACGGTCACTATCACGACCGACGGTAACACCCTGCAAATAAACAGGTTCCTACCCTGAAAAACGGAAACGCTCTGAAAATTTGAATTCAAATCTTCTGAGCGTTCCTTCAGTCGTCGTGTTTAACTAGACTATACGGGAGCCGGGTGCAAGTGTCAAGCAAGCTAATGAATAACATTAACAAACATAGTTTAACTCTAGTGTTTGAAATGGCGAAATCCGGTAAAGATCATCGTCAGCCCATGTTCATCCGCCGCCGCTATCGAATCCGCGTCGTTGACTGAGCCGCCGGGTTGAATAATCGCAGTAACACCCATTTTTGCTGCCTCATCGACGTTGTCACGGAACGGAAAGAAAGCGTCTGAGGCCAACGCACAACCCTCGATCCGCAAAGCGAACCTCTCAGCTCGCATGCCGGCGATCCTCACCGAATCTACGCGGTTCATTTGACCCGAGCCTACTCCAATCGTCTGGTGCTCGTTAGCAAGGACAATGGCGTTCGATTTGACGTGCTTACAGACTCGCCACGCGAGTAAGAGCGAACTGAGTTCCGCGTCGGTGGGTTCCCGGTGCGAGACTATTTGAAGGTCGCTTTTGCTGATCCTGCGTGTGTCCGTATCCTGTACGAGAAACCCGCCGGAGATCTGTTTGTACTCGATCGTTGTTCGTTGTTCGTTGTTCGTGGCGGGTAGCTTAAGAACTCGCAGATTCTTTTTACCCGAAAAGATCTCGACAGCCTCGGCGTCATAATCCGGTGCGACGATGACCTCCGAAAACACTTCGATCACCGATGCCGCAACGCACGCGTCGACAGTTCTGTTGAATGCGACTATCCCGCCAAAGGCCGACACCGGATCGGTTGCGAGCGCCCGACGATAGGCTTCTTCGTTGGTCGCACCGACTCCGACGCCCGACGGGTTTGTGTGTTTGATTATCGCAACCGAAGTCTCGTCAAAATCCTGAACCAAATTCCACGCGGCCTCGGCATCGACGTAATTGTTGAACGACATCTCCTTTCCGTGAAGCTGTTCTGCGTTTGCGATCCCGCCAAATTCGCCTTGAGAATACAGGGCCCCGCGCTGATGCGGGTTTTCGCCGTAGCGGAGGTCCTTAACTCTTGCGAGTTCCAAACCAACAGTGTCGGGCAGTTCACTACCATCGTCTACTTCGTTGAAAATGCCTTCTGATTCAATGAATGCAAGATCGCGGAGCGGATTCAACGGCTCGATCAATGCGAGCTGGTCCTCCGAAATCTGCTTCGCCAGATAGGACGAGATCGCGAGATCGTAACCTGCGGTTCGCGTATAAGCGAGTACGGCAAGACGCTGTCGCGTTTCCATTGACAGAGCGCCATCGTTCCCCGACATTTCCTCGATCAATTCGTTATAGAGTGCAGGGTCGGTCACGACCGCAACGTCACGCCAATTTTTTGAAGCGGACCGGATCATCGCGGGACCGCCGATGTCGATGTTCTCGACCGCGTCTTCCAGCGTGACCCCATCCCTTTCTACTGTTTCCTCAAACGGATAAAGATTGACGACGAGCATGTCGATCGGCTCAATGCCGTGCTCAGCCATCCTGGCCACGTGGTCTGGATTATCGCGAAGACCGAGAAACGCCCCGTGTATTTTTGGATGGAGTGTCTTCACACGCCCGTCCATCATTTCGGGAAAACCTGTGACATCGGAAACGTCTGTGACTCTTAATCCCGCCTCGCGAAGTGCGTTTGCGGTCCCGCCGGTAGAGATTATTTCGACGCCGAGGTCCGATAATTTTGTTGCAAACCCAGCCGCGCCTGTTTTGTCGGAAAGGCTGATCAGGGCCCGTCGAATTTTCCTAAGCTCGCTCATAATATTCGAACATCCCGGTCGCTACCGCGTTGGGCTCTACAAAAACGAAAAGCGGCCGGAGACGACCGCTGACAGAACAAAAAAGTCTGATATTTCGCTGCTTAACTGAAATGCAGCCGGACAACAATTCATGCGAAAGCGACGTCTAGAAAAAGAAGCGTCCGAGAATCAACAGGCTCAGCACGAATACAAGGGCGTAAATTACGATTTTGATAAGACTCATGAAATTTTCTATCCTCAGTGGAGCCGACAACGCTTACCAGCAAGGGCCTAGTTTAGTTCTCGATAGATGCAGATGTCAAAAGGTTTCGGATCAATAGCGGCAGTCGCCGGAGGGTTGTTTCTGATCCTCGTGTTGCCTCTCGATCTACGGGCGCAGACCTACTCCGTTTCTATTAAAGTCGGAGTAGACTCGCCCGCGACAATCGAGGTGGCCGGCAAATTGGTCGGGAACGCTGCCACCCGCGACCCGCTACACCTTTCGTTTCGTACCGATGTCTTCGCCCCCGTCAAACTCGCCGATCGCTACTCAGACGTCAAGGGGTTCGATGCCGCCGGCCAGCCAGTTCCGCTGAAAAAGCTGATCGACGGGGAATATCTCGCCGAATCGAACATCTCGGGTTGGGCGTACAAGATAGATCTCACTCCATCGCGATCGAGAGGCGCGGCGGCGCACACCTCATGGATCGCGGGTGATCGCGGGCTGCTCATGATCGAGGACATCCTGCCGCTAGCGGCGTTGGGGAAGGAGGCAGTTGTTTCGCTGGCAATTGAAAATCCCGACGCGTGGAGGTCTCTTCCGTTACGGGGCATCGCGTTTCGCCAAGGCAGTTACCTGCTGACCGATCCGCAAAATGCGGTAATAGCGTTAGGTAAGGGATGGCGTGATGAGGCGTCGTCAGCGGAGGTCGATATTGCGATCCATGGTGAGTGGCACTTCACCGATCCCGAGGTCAGCGAGATGGTGCGAGAAATTATCTCGGAGTATTCTCGGAGATTTGGCAATAGCCCTTTGGGCATGCCGCAGATCTTCATAAGCAAATTTCCCCAGAATGTTTCGCACGGTGTTTGGGAGGCCGAGACCCGCGGCCGTAATGTGACGATCATCTCCTCGGACATGCCGTTCCGGACGCAATCGCTCCAGCGTTTGCATGAGCAGCTTCGTCATGAACTCTTTCACCTCTGGATCCCAAACGGAGTGAATCTGACCGGAAATTATGACTGGTTCTATGAGGGGTTCGCCCTGTACGAATCGCTGAAGCTGGCGGTGTCGCTAAACCGGATCCGCTTTGAAGACTTTCTGGATACGTTGTCGCGTGCCCACACGATAGATGGCGCACAGTCGCAGCGAATTTCGCTGATAACGGCATCGAATACTCGCTTTGCCGGATCGAACACGCAGGTTTACTCACGCGGAATGCTCGTCGCCTTTCTTTGTGATCTTGCCCTGCTGGACGAGACGAAAGGAAAACGCTCGGTCGAGAACGTCCTTGAACAACTATTCGAAAAACATCGGAAGCCGGCTGAGGCCATGGATGGAAATGCCGCAGTGCTCAGCTTGTTGAGAGCAAACCCGCAGGTCGTTCCCGTTGTAGACAGATATGTCACCGGCACCGACAAAATGGAATGGACCGATAACTTGGCTCGAGCCGGAATCGAAGACAGTGACTCGGGCCCGCTAACGACGCTGCGGGTAAAAGAAAAACTGAACGGCCGTCAAAAGGCGCTCCTCGATAAGCTGGGTTATAATAACTGGCAAAAGCTGACCGTTACGTCTAAATGAGAATCAAATTATTTCTAACCTCAACTCTTTTCTTGTCGGCACTGCTCCTCTCGGGGTGCGGCGCAGTCGATCAGGCTGTTAGCGGTGTGTCGAGCATTGTTGGCCTTGCTGATAATGCGACAGTTATTTCGAAGACTGCGCAGATCCGAACATCTTACGCCGTAGTCGCCGCAGATCTGCTCGAGGTGAAACGCGGCGAGCGGCTCGACGTCATCGATCAGGTCGAGTTCGAAAAAGTGCTCTGGTATCGAGTTCGTGCACGTGACGAAGCGAAGACCGAAGGTTGGATCGAAGCACAACATGTGATCACGAACGAGGTGCTCGAGAAGTCAAAGACGCTGGCCGAGGAATTCAAAGATGTGCCGCCTCAGGCAATGGGCCAACTCCGAGCGGCTTCAAATTTACGTCTAGCTTCGGATCTGAGCCCGGAGAACATTCTCTTCAAGCTCGCAAACGGCTCGACCTTCGAGGTAATGGCTTGGAAATTTGTCCCGAAGCAGGAGGTTGCGGATGTAGATGATGCCGCAAAGGGTGAGGAAAAAAAGACTAAGCGATCCCGAAATGCGGAGATTGAGTCGGCCAGGGAAGCGGGTGAACCCGAAAAGCTCGATGAGAAATATGACGTCTGGTATCAGATCCGTCTGGATCCATCGGTTTCGCCGGCTCCGGCAGGCTGGTTATTCGGGCGCCAGGTCGAGCTACAGGTCCCAACGGACGTTGTTTTCTTTCAGTCAAATAATCGCAAGTTTGTCACTTGGCAGCGGTTGGACACCGATATCGCGGGAAAGTCCGTGGCGACCGATAAACTTTCTGCTCCTGGAAACTGGGTCATACTCTCCCGGTCAAACCAAGTGAAGGCGATCGACGGGGTCGAGCCCGATTTTGACGGCATCCAGGTTCTTGCGTTCGACAAATACGATCAGAGCTATTACACGGCGTGGCGATCTTCGACAGACGTCTGGGGTCTACTGCCGCTGCGTGTTGAAGGGCAGGGGGACAACAAGACGTTCATCATCCAACTTCGGAATCCCGAAGGCAAGATGGACGAAAAACGATTTGTCGTCTTTCGTGATAAGAGTCGCTTGAAGGTGACGCCGCCTGAGGATATTGCGCAATACCAATTGGCGAAGGGAAAGTGATGAGTGATGAGTGATGAGTGATGAGTGATGAGTGATGAGTGATGAGTGA
>JBDTWZ010000102.1:0-11402 GCA_040006435.1 Acidobacteriota bacterium | reverse complement strand
CAATAACCGCGCCGATAAGAGCGAGCGGAATGTTTATCATTACCTGCAAAGCCGAGCGCCAATCGCCCAATGCCTTTATAAGAAGAAAGAAAATAGCGACGAGTGAAAACAGCGTCAACA
Organism: Acidobacteriota bacterium; assembly: GCA_040006435.1. Taxonomy (GTDB): domain Bacteria; phylum Acidobacteriota; class Blastocatellia; order Pyrinomonadales; family Pyrinomonadaceae; genus OLB17. The sequence goes on along the minus strand of JBDTWZ010000102.1, from coordinate 11,282 downwards.
AACTAAGAGTTCGGGTCGCTTCCTGCGAAGCCTGAAATTGCCCGCCAAATTCGACAAAATAGCCGGGCGGCAAGGTTACCTGTGATGCGACACGAGCCTGCATGTCGCCGACCACCGAGCCAAGATCGCGTCCGCCGGTGTTCGATGAAATTACAATGCGACGTTTCGTGTTTTCTCTCAGGATCTGATTCGGTCCGGGCAGATTCTCGATCGTCGCCACGGCGGATACGGGAATCTGTGTTCCCTGCGGAGTGTCGATCGTGACGTTTTTAAGAGCGTCGAGACTGCCGCGAGAGGCGTCGTCAAAACGCACCACGACATCATAACGGCGCGAACCGTCAATCGCTTGGGAAACCTTTTTGCCGTTCAAGGCCGTTTCTAAAGTTTCGCTCACCTCGCCCGGCGCCAAGCCGTATTGCGCCGCCCGCACGCGGTCAACATTAAAGCGCACCTGCGGAATCAAAACCTGTTTTTCTATCAGCACGTCGGTTGCGCCGTCAACCGTTTGCATTACGTTGCGGATTTCTTCCGCCTTCGAGCGCAATGTTGCCAGATCTTCGCCGAAAAGTTTGACGGCGATTTGAGCGCGAACACCCGATTGCAAATGGTCGAGGCGGTGCGAAATCGGCTGACCGACGTTGATGGAAACGCCCGAGATAACGGCAAGCCGTTCGCGGATGCCTGATAAAATTTCCTCACGCGAGCGGTCGGATTCTTTCAAATCAACGTCAATCTCCGTATAGTGGACGCCTTCGGCGTGTTCGTCGAGTTCGGCGCGTCCGGTGCGTCTGCCGGTGGAAATTACTTCCGGCACTTCCAATAGAAGTTTCTCGGCGATTTGCCCTATGCGGCTCGATTCGGTGAGCGAGGTGCCGGGATTCGCCTGCAAATTTATGGTCAAAGTTCCTTCGTTGAAATCCGGCAGAAACGCCGTCCCGACAAACGGCAGCGTCGCCATCGTCAAGACAAACAAAATGATTGCTCCGGCGATGACTTTTGACGGATTTCGCAAAGTCCAATGCAGAAGTTTCCCGTCCCAGTTTTTCAGAAAACGCACGACAAAGCCGTCTTGGTCCTCGTGCATCTTTTTCATTTGCGGCAGCAAATAATAGGACAAAACGGGCGTTACCGTCAGGCTTACAAACAGAGAAGCAATCAGCGAAGTGATATACGCCAAACCGAGCGGCGCAAGCAGCCTGCCTTCTACGCCCGACAGCATAAAGAGCGGCAAAAAGACGAGCGCTACGATGATAGTCGCATAAATAATCGAGGAACGAATTTCCATCGAGGCTTCGAAGACGACGCTGAGCGCAGACCTCGGCTTTTCCGCTTGAGTGTTTTCGCGTAAGCGGCGATAGACGTTTTCCACGCCGACAATCGCGTCATCCACTAGTTCGCCGATGGCGACCGCCAAGCCGCCTAAGGTCATTGTGTTAATCGTCACGCCAAAAGCGTAGAAAATCAGAAACGTCACGGCGAATGAAAGCGGAATCGCCGTCAAAGTGATAAATGTCGTGCGAAAATTCAGCAGGAACAAAAACAACACGATGGTGACCAGAATCGCTCCGTCACGCAACGCTTCGATAACGTTGCCGATTGAGGCTTCGATGAAATTCGCCTGCCGGAAAAGCCGTGTGTTGATTTCGATGTCCGGCGGCAAAGTCGTCTGTAGTTCCTTCACCGCCGCGTCAACGTTTTCGGTCAATTCGATCGTGCTTGCGCCCGGTTGTTTCTGCACCGACAAAATCACCGCGGGCATCCCATTTGAACCCGCATCGCCGCGCTTGATTCTTGCGCCGAATTCGACATTCGCCACATCGCCCAGGCGGATCGGCGTGTTATTGCGGTAAGCGACGACCGTTTGTTTGAGTTCGTCGAGCGTATAAAAACGGCCCAGATTTCGAACCAGATATTCCTGGCTCTGCGCGTCCACAAAACCGCCCGTCGAATTGACGTTCGATTTTTCCAAAGCGGTCGCAACTTCTTCAATCGTTACACCGAACTGCTTTAACTTTTCGGGCGAAACCAAAGCCTGATACTGTTTCACCCCGCCGCCGATCGGTATGACCTGCGAAACGCCGGCAATCGTCAAAAGGCGCGGGCGAACCGTCCAATCCGCCAGCGTCCGCACATCGAGCGGATCTGTTTTCCCGTCTTTCGACGCGACCGAGATCAGCATGATCTCGCCCATGATCGATGAGATCGGTGCTAAAAACGGAGACGTGCCGGGCGGCATCTGCTCGCGAGCTTCATTGAGCTTTTCGGCGACGAGCTGGCGGTTGCGGTAGATATCCGTTCCCCAGCCGAACTCGACATAAACAATTGCCAGCCCAATACCGCTCTGCGAGCGGACGCGCTCGACGCCCGGCAAGCCGTTCATCACCGTTTCGATGGGATACGAAACCTGCGTTTCGACTTCTTCCGGCGCGAGCCCTTCGGCTTCCGTCAAGATCGTGATCGTCGGTTTGTTCAGATCGGGGAAGACGTCTACCGGCAGGTTCATCGCCACGTAACCGCCCCAGACCAGCAGCAAGGCAGCGATCGCTATGATAATAAGGCGGTTCTGAAGTGCCCATTTGAGTATTACGTTCATACGTCTATCGCCCGGGACATATCATTCACCGCCCGTCTTCGAACATGCTTAGCAAATGCAAGACCTGTCTCCTATTTCGACCAGAACGACTTCCAGGCTTCGATCTGTTTTATCTCGGCTTCTTGCTCCTTGATGATCTGATTCGCCAACGTTTTTACTTCGGCGTGTTCAGCTTTTGTCAGGGCTTCTTTTGACATAGCTATTGCCCCCGCGTGATGGGGCTTCATCATGTCGAGAAACATCAAGTCAAACTCTTTACCCGTCGCGGCTTCCATCTTTTTCATGTCGTCGCCCATCATCATTTTCATCGAGTCAGCCATCCCGGGCATTTCCATATTCAGGGCCGCGGGTTTTCCGGAATACCATTTATCGCGCCAGTCTTTCATCTGACGGATCTCCCTGGTCTGATCGCCGATGATCTTCTGAGCAAATGTTTTTAGTTCGTCGTCTTGCGATTTCACCAACACCATCTTCGCCATATCGATCGCACCCTGGTGGTGATGCGTCATCGTGTCGATAAACTGCAGATCATACGGCTGGCTCGCGGCATTCGGCGAGCTTTTCATTTCCGAGTAATGCGCGTCGGACATGTCGTGATTGGCGTTCATCGGCATCGCGTTGTGATCCGTCGCCGTATTGCCATTCATGTTAATGCCGTTATGATTCATACCTGCATTGGACGGGGATAAATTACAAGCGGCGAAACCGATCACCACGAGACCAAAACCAAGTGTTAGGATGGTCGTCTTCATATTCTTCTCCTGCTCCGGTTTTCGTTTACTCTTCGCTAACGACGATGCTGCCCTTACGCAAGCTCACGCCCATTCCGCACGTAAAACTTATCCGCCCCGCCTCGCGTGGCGTGAGTGTGATGAGAACGTCTTTCCCGACAGGCAGCGCCTTTCTAATGCTCGGCCTGCGAAAAACGACGGTTCGACCGCAGTTGGCGTCTTCCGTGCGATTGAAAATAATATTCAACCCATGACCCGCCTCGACCTCGATCAGCGAGGGCGAAAAACCATTCCGATCGACGGTGATCCTTACCGTTCGCGTATGTGCCTCTACCACGTTCGTTTCGAGCGCCACCATCCCGCCGCCGACTGCGATCACGGCTCCTAAAACTAACCACAACTTCAATTTCTTCATTTATTGCTACTCCAGTGTTCGGGTAATTCTAATTCTCGCTAACTACGATCTTGCCCTTCAGCATGTCCATCCCGCACGCGAAGGCAAGGTCTCCCGCTGCGGCTGGCGTGAATTCAACCAGCACGGTTTCGCCGACCGGTAACGTTTTTCTGATGCTCTGTGTCGGAATGACGACTTCGCCGCCACAGTTGTCGGCATCCGCGCGATAGAACGCCAGCGATACCTTTCCACCCTTGCGCACGTTAACCGTCGACGGCTCGAAACCATTCTCCGAAACTACGATTTTCGTAAAACCCGCGGGAACATTTGCGGCCTTGACGGGCTCGGTGTTTCCTCCCGGCACATTCACGATGAACGGAACATTGATCACCTTTCCGGCGCGCTGAAACTGCGCCCATAGCTTATAAAGCCCAGCTCGCGGAAACGTGGTGTGTGCCGAGACCTCAGATCGATTTTCCGTCGCTGCATTGCGCTCGATCGCACCATGTTCGTGACCGTCCTTACCATGCTCGTCGGGCTTAGCATCGCCCATATTCATGGCGTCCATGGACTCACCCTTTGCCATCGGATGAGCGTGGACAAAATCTTTCAGGTCCTCGCTGATAATGACGAAGTGTGCGAGTTCACCGAGATAGTTCTCGAGGCCGGTTGCTGGTCGGCCGGTCGCAGCATCGAATGCCTGGAAGTCGAGTGTTAGTTCCTGTCCGGCTTTGATGTCGGCACTCGGTCTCATCACAATCTTCAAACCGTCTACCACTTTTTCAAATTTCGGGTCCGGTACGAGAGCAACCTTTGCCCGTTCCGGTCCTGCTACTTTCACGTCGATCTGCTCGACGACTTGCACCGCGCCCTGCGGAGTAAAGTCGGCATAGAGCTTGTAATCACCGCCGTGTGGAAAGGTCTGGTCAACTTTGTAGCTGCCGTCCGCAGACTGCTCCGGATGAACGTGATAAAACTCCGCGAGGTCCTTCGACACGATAAGCAGATGCATCTGTTTCTCATGAACGATCTGCAGATCTTTCACCGTTGACCCCTGCTGGTCCTTGACGGTAAAGCTCAGGGTTGTCGGTTGCCCTGCCTGCGCCTGTTCGGGATTGCTTGCGAAATCGACATGAAACGTGGGGTGAGAATCTACTGATGTCACCTCGGTTTCGCTCGCCGTCTCGCGGTTGTCCGTCGTCGTGGGCTTACTGCACGCAGAGAAGACTGCTACAGTTAAGAACGCAAAAATCGATGCTGGAATTAGAAACTTTCTCATAGTTTGTACTTGAATTGTCATGCACTGGGCTGCGTTGACCGAAGCTGATAAATACCCTCGGTCACAACCCGCTCGCCATCTTTCAATCCTGATTTAATTTCGTAGAAGTCCGCTCCCTCGGCACCCAGCGCAACCGCCCGTTTCTCGAACGATTCTCCGCCATCGAAAACAAATACGAAGGTTTGGCCTTGTTCTGTGACAACCGCCCTCTTCGGCACAGCCAAAACCTGGCGGCCTCCGCTGGTGTCGATCGTAACTTCGACGAACATGCCGTCCCTGAGGCGTCCTAAAGGATTTTTTATTTCGTAAATAATGGGAATAGTGCGTGTTTGTTCGTTAACGACCTGACCGATCGAGATCAACCTTCCGTCGCCGTCCGGTGTGCCGATCGTATAAACTTCGCCGGACAAGGCCGCGTTGGTAAAGCTCGCTCTTGTCGACTCGCGAACCGCCGGCAGGTCGCGCTCGAAAACTTGAGCTTCGATAATGACTGTCGACAGGTTGACCACCGACAGTAGCTCTGCCCCAGTCTCGACCACCTGCCCACTTGTTGCCTTTATCTCGTTGACTATGCCCGTCACCGGAGCTCTCAAGGGAAAAATTCTAGTCGGCTGGTTCACCCTTTGCGGACTGAAAATCGCTCGGGCATTTTGCGTTTGACTGACTTGATTTCCGATCAGGCGAACCTGCTGCTCCGATGACGCCACTTCCTGCTCTGCTACTCTCACCGCGGTTTCCGCCTCTTCAACTCGTTTTTTCGGAGCAGCTCCCACTTCGAGCAGGTTCGCTGCTCGGCGTAATTCGCGCTGTGCTTGCGCAAGTTGTGTACGAGCCTGGTTGGCCTTCGCACGTTGCTCGGCCTGCTGGCCTTGCAACTGCAGAATCGTATTTCGCAGCTCGATTCTCTTCGCCTCGACTTCGAGTCTTTGTTGCTCAAGTCCCACCTGGCCGGGAACGTCCAAAACCTGTTCAACAGATCCGACCTGCTCGCCGCGTGTTACCGCCGAGCCGATAGATAGTCCTTCGCGAAGAACGATCCGACCGGCAACGGGCGGCACAACGATAGCCCGCGCATCGGGCCGCGCCCGAACAACGCCCGTAGTACTCAGTCCGCTCGTGATCTTTCGCACCTCGACCGGTTCCGTCTTAATACCGAAAAGGAGCTGCGACTCTTTGGTAATCGTAATCGTCGCAAGCGTAGCGACAGTCGTCTCGCTTGCCGGCATTTCTCCCGTGGGATGAAAAGTGCCCATTATCCTTGTTTCGCGTGGCGGAGAGAAATAGGCCAAAGCAAAAGTAGCAAAAACAAAAAACACCAGTGCGAGAATGATCACGGGAGCGATCTTTCGGATATTGCGGTTTCCGTTCTCATCGCGTCCGGCGGCGTAATAAACTCCGCCAACTATTCCCAAGCTCAGAAACGCCAGGAGCAATACCCCGATCCAGAATTTCCAATTAACGGCCGAGCGAACGACACTCACCGGAAAGTCGGCCGACACACTGCGATCGTCCTTGGTCGTCACGTTGAAAACGAGTTTATAGTTTCCGGTTCCTGAAAATGTGTAGTCGACTCGGTAAAACCCTCCTTCTAAACTTGCCGGGATTTTGTCTACTACACTCTGTCCGTCGGCCGTCGTAACACTCAGAGAGACCGCGGCGTCCGTAATTGCAATGGGTTCGCCTCCGCCAAAGCCGCCCTCGACTTTTTCCGCTATTCGCAAAGCTGTCTGAACCAGCTCACCGGATCGTGGATCAGACGGCAGGCGTTCGACCTTAAAATTAAAGCTCCCCGCGTCAGTGTCGACATTGCGTTCGGCCCGGGCGATTGGAACAGCCGTTGTAGCGCCCGTTCCGGCCGCGGCCGGTTCTTCGTGCTCCCCATTCGCGAAAACATACGCTCCTCCGACTAATGAGCCGCAGACGAAGAGCCCGAGGGCGGTGCGTCCTATTATCGATTGGAAAAATGTGTTTGAAGTCATTACCGTACGGTGACAAGATCCTTCTGTTTTTCTATGCCGAGGCGTCGGCCCTGCTTAATGTTTGTGAGCCGCTCCGTAAAGTGCTTGCATTGTCATCGAATCGATGCGCACGGCCTGCGCGATCGACTTAGCCGTAGCGTCATCGACACCCCCGCTCATCTTTATGTCATTGCCTACAGAGAACATGTCGTCATGTCCTTTGCCAGCAAACTGTTTGAGAAAATCCGCAGAAACACCCTCTGCTCGCACTTCGCGGATCGTCGGAGATCCGTCCTTGCTGTCGTAAATGATGACCACGTCCTTACCTCCGGCTTTGACAACTGTAGCGGCTCCGACTTGTGTCCGTTTTCCACCCGCCGCCGAGAACGCGAGATAAGAATGGTGGTCGGTATCTGGGACCTTTGCACCCGCATCCTTTTCAATATCCGTGATCGCGTCTTTCGGTATGTCCTTGTGCTGAACTGTAAAGCTCTGTGCGTCAGGCAGCGCGGCTTTTACGGCGGCCGGTGTCTCGTCGTCTGTTTTCGGCGGCGCCGTATTGGTTCCTCCAGTCTTAGCCGCAGTCGTATCCCGGTCGGTAACCGCGCTATTCGATGGAGTCGAGTCGGATGAGCACGCACCTGCCAGCCCGGCCAAAAGACTCAATCCCGCAATCATTAAAAAAGTTATTGTTTTCATATTGTCCCCTACTGTTTTTCTCTATTTTCTTTTCCGGTTCCGGCGCCCGTCGCGGCGCTCTTGTTCGAAAGCTTTACTTCCATGATCGATTTTAGAAACTTGCTCCGATCTATCTGATTCGGATTCAAATCTCCGTCTGGCAATACCGATGTACTGCCCGGTGCAAATTCGGACGCCGAAAGCGGAGCGCCTATCGCCGTCTCAAGTTCGGTCAAAGCGTCATAGTAATCACGCAGGATCTGGTTGAAGTTGGTCACATTTTCCGCGAGCCGGCGTTGCTCGTTAACAACCTCAAAGATCGAAAATTCCCCTAGACCATAGGCCGCTCTTACCGACCGCAAATTATCTTCTGCCCGCGGCAGGATCTGGGTCAAATAAATAACCAGCGACTCAGCGGCGGCGCGATACTTCCGGTACGCGACCGCGACATCTCTTTTGACAGTGCTTTCCAGAAACTCGCGCGTCCGCGTGGCCTGGAGGCGTTGGCCGGTCGCCGCTGCGATCTCGCCTTGGTTGCGATTGAAGATCGGAATGTCGATCGACACGCCAAACGTAAGCTCGTTGTCCAGGTTGGATGCGAACGTGCTTCCGTTGACCGGCCCCGGTAAGTCAACAATGCCTTTCGAACGGGAGTAACGGACGGACCCGGCGACATTCGGAATAGCGTTTGCTCGGGCAAGGTTGATTCGTGCCGTACCCAGTTCTTCGCCGAGCCGTGCAGCCTGCAGATCAGGACGCCCCCGCAATGCCATCTCCGTTAGTAGGCTCAGCGACGCGTCAAATCTGGGCGGACGGTCCGGTTGGGGGGCAAGCCGAATGCTTTCTGAAAGGTCTGCTCCGATGAGTGTGCGAATCTCCAATAACCGTGTTTCGAGTTCCGCCCGTGCCTGAATCGCCTGGACCTTCATACGGTCGTTCTCTACCTTGACGAGACTTACATCAAGCGGAGCGACATCACCCTCCGCGAGACGAGCCTCGGTTATGCGAACGATCTCTTCGTTTCCAGCGATGAGTCTTTCCAACACGTCAAGCTGGCGCGCAGCGGCGAGAGCACCGGAATACGCCGTTCGGATGCCCACGATAAGCTGGCGTTCAAGCGCGAGAATTTCGGCACGGGTCTGACTTACTTCGAGTTCCGCCACGGCCACGCGGCGCCGGCGTTTACCGCCAAGTTCGAAAACCTGTGTAACTCCCGCTGAAAAATCGTATTCGGGCTCACCACCCAGGAATCGGGGACTCCCATACTCGGTCTCGAACGTCGGGTTTGGTAAAAGTCCAGCCTGACGTAGACGCCCTTCTGCGATCGCAAGCCGTTGGCGGGCCGCCATCAGATCGGCACGACGGCTGATTCCAAGTTCGATCAATCGTTCAATCGCTAATCCATCCTGTCCGACAAATTCGGTAGAGGTCAGTCTTGTCGTGGTCTGGTATGGCGCAAGAATTGGTTGTTGTGAAAAAAGTGGGACGGCGAGCACGAAAAAAAACATCCCCGTAAAGAGAAGAGTAAAGAAAAAAGAGGGTTCCGAGAGACCTGAACCGCCCGTGTCCGATAAACGTTGCTCGAATGACATTCCGCTATTCAAACGATCAAGCCGCGACGGCCTCTTCCCCTATTGGTCTGGTTTTAACTGTACGGATCGCAAGATAGATCAAGGCGGCAAATAAGACTGCTCCGATTAGGAATAGAACAGCTGTTAGAAAGGTCTGCGACCATGAATAACCTGTGATCGTCGCGTGTTCCTGATGCCCGACGGCTATGCCCGACAGAGTCGCTGTTTCAGTCTTACCGTTCATGGTGACGGTAGCTCGAAATGTGTAATCGCCCTCAGCCAGCGCGGAAAGTTCGACCAAATAGCTCCCGGCTACATCTGTTTTCTCAACAGGAACCTTGGTGACAGCTCCGTTTGCCGCCTCGATTTCCGCTGCAATATCGGCGCCGCTCACGGGTTCGTTGGTAGCGAACTGCGTCAGGAACAGCCGTGCCGACGTTGGTGTATCCGGTACCAGCAAGCGGTGCTTGAGCAATATCTCAAAATCGCCGAGTCGCGCCGATCGTGAAACCATCCCGTCCTGGGCCGCGCTGACAACTTTCTGATCCCCGTGATCCTCACCGCCATGGGCCAGCGCGGCTGGAGCACCTCCCGAGAGGCCTATCGAAAACACCGACAAAATGACGCCGCTTAGCGCTCGTCTCAAGGCTCCCTTTGCCGATTTAAAAGCTTTCCTTTTTGCCATAAGCCTTATCTACGTCGGAAACAGCATTCAATCTTCCACACACCATTTCAACCAGTACTCTGCAAGCCCTATACCGCGCCAGGGGTCAAACATTTGTCTCGAATAACACTAAGACACTGGCTTTTCATTGTTGGAAATCGCCCCATCGATTGCCGCCGCGTTCAGATACAGCCATAGGTGTGCGATATCAGACAGGGTCGATCACACCTAATATCTGGTTCTGGACCTTGAATAACCGATTGGTGGGCGTTCGAGGGCAAAGGGCTTTCCGAATGGTTTTTCAGAAAGTCGAAGGCCGCAGTGGGACGGGTGATGGGTGGCAACCAATGTTACCCGCTTGAGCTGTCCGGGTCGATCTCAACCCATCGATCAGCAGATATAGTGGGAATCGTTCTTCAAGACGCCCTGACTTAACTCTAAAAGGCGGCGAAAATGCGGGATGGACGATGTCGGTCGCTTCAGCCGGACCAGCAGGTGCCCTATCAGTATCTGGCTGCTCATAGCTTTGCGTCGATAGCCGCTTTCATCCAATTCGACCTTCCACTGCATAGGGCTTTGGAAGCGAAAAGTGAAAAGTGAAAAGTGAAAGTGAAATGAAACTCCTCTCACCGTTTCCTCCTCACTCGTCACTAATCACTTATCTCAATCACAAACAGCTCCACTGGCCGGCGACCATCATTGCCGGAGCCCCGGAGCCGCCCGCCTGGCACGGAGTCGTCGAGCGACGGCAGTTCGAACAGTAAACAAGCGAGCCGTTCGCCCTTCCGGCCGGTAGAGCACTCGCGGCCAATGTCTGCATCTGGACCGGAGCACCGAATTCGACGTCAGTTCCAAAAAATGTCGGATGTCCCGTCACCTGGCCGTCGGTCGGCTGACCCGCCATGAAGATCACGGTCGCTTTGTCGAAGAGCGTCTTCTCGACGCCCCGGCAACCAAGAATATACCCGTCGACGCACCAGCGGTCGCCGGTCGAATAGACGCGCACATCCGAGTTTGCCTTGAACAAATTCGGAGTGTTGTATGAATTTCCCGTCGAGACTACGGTCCGTCGCGCATTGAATATGATAGGGTCACCGAAAGCGTTATTGATCAGTGTTAGCGGGCCCGAGTAGTTCCCGGCAAGTGGATTCTTCTCGGAATTGATAACGATCGAGTTCGTCGTCTGCTCAGTCGACGATCCGATCACGGTCAGCAAGCTGTTGTCGAGGACGTCAAGCCACGTCCCGCCCTTCGCGGTTGCGAAACCTCCGCCGAAAGTGTCCTCGATGTATACCGCTCCGGCGCGTTCGAACTTCATCGAGTCTGCATTCTGGCCCGGACGACGCTGCGGATTGATGAACAGCGAGCCCTCGATCTTCCAATCCGTGTTTCGCGAATTCGTGTAGATCCCGGC
>JBDTWZ010000101.1:0-11468 GCA_040006435.1 Acidobacteriota bacterium | reverse complement strand
AAGTAATTCTGCAATCTCCTCAACAGGAAAATGATACCCATTATAATCTCTCAGGTCGTCATACGGGGGACTAGTAATAGTCATATCGAGGAACTCATCCGGCATATTCCGTAAGGTCTCAATACAATTCTCATTATAGATCTCGCCTAGTTTCATATTCTTTTCTTCGAACCCCGCGCAGGTTGGTAAACAAAGAAGGGCTCGGTCAATTTAACAAACGCTCGGATATTCATTTTGACCTGCAGATTGTTGCCAGGATGGAGTAACGAAGTCTTTTCGATGTGAAGGGAATGCACCCCGTTACCTCCTTTTCTCTGAATAGTAAAAAACCTGCCTATGCGGATAATCCCGCGCTTTGAAAAGGAAATTTCGTAGTCAAGATTATCCAACATCTCCCTCATGTCGTAAAGGAGCATTCTATTGTTCGCTCTATCGTAAAGGACGAGCAGCTCAGGATTTTCCAGTCGAGAGAGCGAGTATTCAAGTATGGCCTTTGCGATTGGAGTTAAGCTCTCATGAATCAACGGTTCGTCGCTTTCGAGAATGAAGCGGCCGGATCGAGATGCAACTCTGATAGCGCCTTTCTCCAGAATTGACCGTAGGTCCTGCAAACCAAACTGGGAGCAAAACGAATTAATCGTCATGCGCGTAATTTGGTTGAAGCCTGCCAGAAAGGCCTTAATATTTGCGCTCAGCGTGCGATCCGCAAATCTAAGAAGTACATCTGACTTGCCCCCTTCTTTTCCTCCCGGAAACGCCTTTGCAAATGCCCCGGAAATACCGAAGCGATTCTTTATCGCAGCAATTACCGATAGGTCATCGAAACTGTTCTTAAACAATCGTTCGACATCCATCCCGATTTCAGCATTCCTGTTTGCCATTCACATATTCCCTACAGCTTCATGCCGCCAAAGGTTCCCTGCCAGGTCAGTGATTGTTTCAAAACTCGCAGGCGCTGAGCTTCGGTTTCTGCGCAGCCGACGCAAAGTTGATCAATTATCGAATCAAGCAGAGGGATCGCAAATTGTCCGGCGTTAGCGACTATCTGTGAGTAGTAGTGCAAATGAACGCGTCCGTCACCGTCGGAGTGAAATCCCTTCACATCTTCGGCATCGATCTTCGTCACATCGTGGCCCGCCGGAACGATCTGTCGCGGGACGCCGTGATGCGCTTTTCCCGATCGATCGAGAGTCCCTAGAAGCAAGATGCCGATTAAGATTCCCTGCTCGTTAATATAGTCCGGACTAAAGTTTCCAAGTGCCGGACGCGGGCTGAGACGCGGGCCGAAGCTTCCGTATTCAGGATTGACGAGACGCGAATCATAAATAATTCCTATGACGTCTTCAGACTCGCCGGACAGGCGGACAAATTGGCCAAAACAGTAGTCCGCGGCTTTCGGCGGAGTATCCGAATCAAGCGAATCGATGACACGCGCGACGTAGTCAATGTGAGAATTCGAACTGACGATCTTAGCGATTTTCATTTTAGACGCCGGTTTTCGGAATGAAATACAGCAGCCACCAAAGAAAGACCTGGATGGCAAGGATCACGACGCTCAATCCCGACAGTAACAGCAACTGGTACCGCTCATGCGAAGGCCGCCGCCGGGCGCGGACGAATCCGACTGAGCTCACGGCCAATGCCAATGGAACAAACAGGATCCCGAGATAAGGGACCATCGAATAAACGACACACGCCCATGTGATATCCGCGTGAAGGTTTCGCACGTCGGAGAAGGCAAGGTTCGATATAGCTACCTCGTCCCAAGGCGTCTGCGGATAAGCCGTTTTCGATTCTCTCGTCGCCACCGGTTATCTTCTCCTCTGTTTGCTCGCGTCCTTACGGGCGACGCTGAAATCTAGTTTTTCACGAGTCGTTAATTCCTGCAAAGCCCGGAAGAAAACTTCGCGATCGCGGGTCGAAATTACCGCTGCCTGGTCCGCAGTCTCGAGCGCATAGGGATATCCGAGACCGACAACACACTCCGCCCGGACGATGTCGATAACTTCTGACAGCGAACCGTTCTCATAGACCCACGCCGGAATATCCAGCCGTGCGGGGGCCGAGTCGGATGTCGTTTGCAGGTACGTGAACCCGACGCTCGATCTGCCGGTTGAAGGATCGAGGAATCCCTCGAGCCCGCGTCGGGTCGAGTAACAAAAGCATGTCCGATCGCCCCAGCTGTTCAATGCTCGTGAACCGTCGGGCCGTCGTCCGCGAAGAACCGAACCGTCGAACACGGCGGATGCGGCATTGTACTGATCTCCCGTAAAAGCCTCGATCATCGAAACAATGTCACGAGAATAGCTGCGATCGACATACCCGACCAGCGGCACGCCGGTCTCTTTTGAGAGCTCGACAAGACTGACTGTCGCATCGAGAAACTTTTTCTGCAGGCGTTTCTGCGAAAACGGTACGAGCAGCGGATTATCGAAAAACGCCAGCGGCATGCGCTCGCCGCGCGACCGCCACCCGGATCTCTTTCGCAGAAATTCTCCGAGGCGCTCGACCTCGCCAAAATACCGCGCTGCGTCGACACGAATATCCGGATTCATCGGCTCTTCCCATTCCGCAAGCAGATCCGCCGGTGTCAACAGCTCGAATCTCGCGTTTTTTTCGTAAGATGAATCGCCGTCGTGTGGATTTTCGAACCATCCGATCTGTACCGCGGCGACGGGGACGAGCGTCTCTTTGCCTGTGTAGATCTGGCTGCCGTCAGCAGCGAACGTAACGCGTCGGTCAAGAATTTGAGATGCCCATCCACGAGCCTGCTCGTGATTCTCCCAAAATTTGTCGAAAGCGATCGTAAATGATCCGCCGCCGATCTCGGCTGACGGTGCGGCGGCGGCAGGTCGATCGCGATCTGCCAGAAGCCGGTCGAGCTCAGTCGTCCCCATTTTCTCCAAACGCGCCAAGCCCTCGAGATAGATCTCTACATCGGAGGTGTATTGCGCGATGAACTCCAGGAGTTCTCCGCTCTTCTTTTCAATCTCTTCGTTAAGCGTGTGGCGAAAAAGCATGCAAGCGAAGTACGACCGACCAGGACCAACTTTCTAATAAATGTTCAGAGTTCCGCTGATCACACCGGAGCGTCCATTTGCGGGAGAGGTTGTGATCAGGTGCCGATTTAATCTATGACGAATCAGATAAAAAGGCTATCGAACACGACTTGTGCGGCGTTTGAGGAAATCCATTAGCACGAACTGTGTAAGGTTGTTCGGATTTGCAAAGTAGGCTTTGCCTCGCGTCATCGCGGTCATCTGTTTCACAAAGTCGACGAGGTGATGATCGCTGGCGAGCATAAAAGTATTGATCATCACTCCTGATTTGCGGCACGCCTGAACTTCCTTGAACGTTTCCGCCATGACAAACGGATCGTTACCCATCGAGTTCTTGTACAGCAGCCGTTGTTCACCGGCCACGTGGTTGGAATATCTGCGATAGCTGAAGAACGCCGGACTCGAGGGCTCGATGAACGCCGCGGTCGGCTTACCGTCGGTCACCATCACGATCTGCTTCATGTCTTTATTCTGGGCGGCCAAAATTCGGCGTGCGAGCTTTAGTCCCTCGGCGGTGTTTGTGTGATAAGGCCCGACCTGCGTCGCCGCAAGACGTGCAAGCGGCAATTCTTCCGCACCGTCGTGGAACAAGACGATCTTTAGCGAGTCGCCCGGATACTGCGTTCGGATGAGATGAGCGAGCGCGAGCGCGACTTTCTTTGCCGGCGTGAACCGGTCTTCGCCATAGAGGATCATCGAGTGCGAACAGTCGAGCATAACGACGGTCGCGCACGACGAACTATAGTCCTGCTGATGGACGTGAAGATCGCGATATTCAAGATTAAGCGGGACCGAAAGCCCCTCGCGGGTGATGGCCGACAGCAGCGTAGCGTTTACGTCGAGGTTTAGCGTGTCGCCAAACTCGTACTGCTTCGACGCAAGTGCGGCCTCGACACCCGTGTCGAGATGATGGGTTTCGTGTCGCCCGAACGAGGATTTGCCAAGGCTGCCGAGAAGTTTCTGCAATGTCTTATAGCCAAGAAAGTCGAGGCCCTTTTCGGTTACCTCGAATTTGATATTTCTCGGCTGCGGCTCGCCGATCTCCCCGTTTCCGTTTCCGCTCTTGGTTTGGCGGCGCTCTTCGGACGGGAGTTCTTTCAAATTCAGATATCCTTCTTCAACCAGCCGCTCGATCAACTGATTGATCAACTCTTCCAACAGCGATCCGCGAAACTCACCGCCGTTGTTGGCGAGCATCTGCTCGACATCCTGCTCACTCAAAGCTTCCTGATCGAGCAGAGCTTGCAAGATCGCCTGTCTCAACGCGTCGAGAGAATCGTCCGGTTTGTTTTGCTGTCGGGTCCACCAATAGTCTTCGTTAAAACCGGAGTCGAGCATCTGGCCGGAAAGGGCGTCCATCAGCGATCCCAGATCAAGACCGAAAACGTCGAAGCCTTTGAATTTTGTGTAGCGAATAAACTTCATCGCGTTAAATGGAAAAGCTCTTGCCAGCAGAAAATTCCGGCGTTGCATTGTAAGCTCTCTCCAAAAACTTAGCACATTCTCTCGTCGAACTAAATTTCTAAGAAGAAGGAGTCTCATGAAACGTTTTTGGTATCAATCGCAGGTATTAACAGGCATGGATACCGGGGAGCTACTCGAAGCATCGCGGTTTTGTTTTGCGGGATGAAAGAATTTCACGCAGAGCTCGCGGAGGACGCAGAGAAGACACCTCGCACGAGAGCTCTTCCGTCTCTGCGAACTCTGCGAACTCTGCGAACTCTGCGAGCTTTGCGTGAGAATCTTACACTCAGCCGCCAAGGGCTTTAGCGAAACAGGGAAAGTTTCACGCACGGCTCGCGGAGGACGCAAAGAAACTCTCAAACGAGCGCTCTTCCGTCTCTGCGAACTCTGCGAGCTCTGCGTGAGAATCTTACACACGACCTCAAGGGCTTGCCCGAAATAGGGAAAGTTTCACGCACGGCTCGCGGAGGACGCAGAGAAGACCCTCGAACGAGCGCTCTTCCGTCTCTGCGAACTCTGCGAGCTCTGCGTGAAGCTCTTCTCGAAAGCAAAGAAACGTAAATTTACCACTTACACCATATTGAAAATTGCTAGCCGATTTAGTGTCCGAATACGGCCCGGCGCGACGGATATTTTATCTAACTGCTGATATAGCAGCGTTTGTTTTTATGGCACGTTCATTGCCAACTACCCAGTAACGAAACTGAATAGGTTTCGACTTAGACAAGGAAGGGAGACGGAGCAATGAAAAAGATTATTACTACATTCATGATGATGGCGTTGATGGCACTAGCGATTCCGATGTTCGCAACATCGACGGGTGCGCAGACCCGATACAGAACGGCGCGACGCACGTCCGCGACGACAACTTATCAGAAGCCGAGTTTTTACTCGCGTCACCGTAACGTGATCAATATCGCGATCGGTACCGGAGCAGGTGCTCTGCTGGGCGGATTGATCGGCGGTAAGAAGGGTGCGTTGATCGGTACCGCCGCCGGTGCCGGTGGTGCAGCATTGTACACGTACAAGCTGAATCCGAAGACGCGTCGGTATTACAGAGTCTATCGTTAAGCAACGAGACAAGAACGATCCGGGGAGGGAGAAGCCGTGGCGAGTCGAAAGACTTGTCACGGCTTTTTCAGTGGTCAGTGGTCAGTGGTCGGTGGTCGGAGGAACCTGGATTCTTAAGCTCGCGTATGCGAGCGTCAGCGTAAAGCCCCGGGCGTAAGCCCGGGGTCAGCAGGTTACAACATTTAGAGCTCGCGTATGCGAGCGGCAGATTGTAATGATCTGTCGCCGCCTACGACGGCTCCGGGAGTCGACAGACACGTCACGACCTATTCTTTTATATAGAGATAATAAACGACGAACGATACAAATGCGGCGATGCCAACAGAAACGGGAAGCGACAGCATCCATAGAGACATTACGAGCATCGGGGCCGCGTCACAGGGGTCATTCGGATAAGATGGGCATTCTGCCGAAGACATTATCCATATGCCGAAACCATAACTCATACCAAGTACCGCGACCATCGTGCTGACAAACACAAGAACGATGGACAAGACGGGATATCTTCGCAAAAATCCTAGCATGCCTAGTTATAACCTTCCACATCCGTGAAATCCTCGTAGATCATTCCGCGGCGATCGCGTTTCGCTTTGGTCACGGCTTCGTATCCGCCGCTCTCGTTTCGTGAGATCTTGTTCTGCGCATACAGCCCTTCGAGCACAAACTCGCAAGCCGATACGAGTTTCGCCGCGTCTTTCTTGCTGAACTCGAGCGGGACAAGCGTCGACCCGGTCAACTGTGGAACGCTATCGAGCAACACGACACATTCTTTCGCCGAAGCCGTGTCCGAAAGTAATAATTTGTTTCCCTCGTCGAACCATTTGATGGCGGGTGTGAAATCGATCCCAAGAAAGAAGCCTTCAAAGACGACACCGCACGCGCGTTTGATCAGGTCTTTCGCGAGGCGGGTTCCGCCTATCTGCTCGCCTTCGTATTCCAGTTCCATCTTGCCCGTCATCGACGGCAGAGCGGCATAGATATCGGAAATGCGGGGAACGATGTCGATTTCGCCCGTAGACAAAGCCCTGCGTTCGGCATTCGACACTGCCGATTCGAGCGCCGTGATCGAAAAACGCTGCGATACGCCGCTCCGTTTATCGACACGCTGGTCGTCGCGGGCTTCGAATGCGATCTGTTCTATCGTCTCCGAAATAAATTCGGGAATCTCAACCGTGAAAGTCTCGAAGCCCTCGCGTTTCGTCCACGCCTCTTGTTTTGTTATTTCCGAACTCAGTTGCACATTCGCCGGATAATGCGTCTGCACCTCGGCTCCGATCCGGTCCTTGAGCGGCGTGATGATCTTTCCCCGCGCAGTGTAATCTTCCGGGTTCGCGCTGAACACGAGCATCACGTCGAGCGGCAGGCGAACGGGATAACCCTTAATCTGTACATCGCCCTCCTGCATGATGTTGAAGAGCCCAACCTGGATCTTTCCCGCGAGATCGGGCAGCTCATTGATCGCAAAGATCCCCCGATTCGCACGCGGCAGCAGGCCGAAATGTATAGTCAGCTCATCGGATAGAAGATGTCCGCCTTTCGCGGCCTTGATCGGATCGACGTCGCCGATGATGTCGGCGATAGTCACATCCGGTGTCGCAAGCTTTTCAACGAAGCGACGGTCCCGGCTTATCCAATTGATCTTTGTCTCATCGCCGTGCAATTCAACCTGCTGGCGGCCGTATGCGCTCAGCGGCGAGAACGGATCGTCGTTTACTTCGGATCCGGCGATGATCGGAATTGCTTCGTCGAGCAGCTCCGTCAGTTGTCGAATTATGCGAGACTTCGCCTGGCCGCGAAGGCCGAGCAGTATGAAATTGTGTTTCGCGAGAACCGCGTTGACGATCTGCGGTACGACCGATTCGTCGTAGCCTAATATTCCCGGAAATAGACGCTCACCGCCTTGCAGCTTCGCTATCAAATTAGCACGCATCTCGTCCTTGATGGAACGCGACGCATACCCGCTTGCTCGCAATGCACCCAGTGTCTGTATTGCCGACATAGGTTCATTTTACTCGCCTGAGTAACGAAAGCTAGCGGCGGCTACAACTTCGCTCATCCAACCGCGGCGAGCAACCAAGGGTATTCATCCTGTTCCGGCAACTTCGATTTCTGCGATAGCCGTATCCTGTTGTCGCTTGTCCAGCATCTTCAAATGCTGCCGGCGAAAGTCCTCCATTTGGGCATCAAATTCGGCGAACTCTTTATCTCGTTCAATTCTTTCCCGTTCCAGGTTGGTGAGAAATTTTGTCCCTTTGATCTTCGAATTCTTAAGGGATTCGACCCAGCCGTTGAGTTGCTTGGAGATGCCTGTCGCCCGGCCTATCAAATTTGAAATTTCAAATTTGAAATTTGAAAAGCGAGGAGCGTAGTCACACAGTCGCAGCATTGACCGACACTCGCCAGCCGAACCTTTCGAAATGTACAAGAAATAGATCAGCTCCGTATTTGCACCCCTTTCAAATCCTTCGGCAATGTTGTTGGAGATGGACACAGTCGCTCGTTCCAGCTGATTCTTGGTATCTCCAAATCCGCGGAAGTCAATTTTGTTGGTAAATTCAAATACTTTCAACGCAAATTCAATCGCTTCCTTCCACACTGGAAGCTCTTCAAATTGGGAGTATTTCATCGTTTCTCGGCTCCTATATTTCAAATTTGAAATGTGAAAGTGGAAATAGTACCCGACGTGAGACGGCTGAGTCCTTAACTTTCCTAAAATCTTACAAACAACAAACCCGGGCACCGAATCGGCACGCAAAACAAAAGCCCGACGCACTTGCTCCGGGCTTTCGCTCTGTTCTGAAATTTCAAATTTCAACTTTCAAATTTGAAATGCCTAAAACACGTACTTATTCGCCTCGATCAGCGTATCCGCGATCTTCTGCCGAGCGGCGATCGTGTTGATCGGGGAATTGTTCTTCGTGAACCGCTTCAGAGCCACGAGTAGCGTACGGCCCTCGTCGCCCTCGGACATTGCGGCGATCGTGTTTCGGGCCTTCATTTCGACGCGCTGGATCGCGTCGTTACAATAGACCGAAGCCATGTCGATGTATCGAGCCGCGGCATCCTCGCCCTTCGATGCGGCCAGCTTCTTTGCACGCAGCACCGCCGTCTCCATCTGATACGCATCCATGATGATGTCGGCGCAATTGAGCAGAACCTCCTGCTGATCGGCAAGCGCCATCATGTATTTCTGGGCCGCCGTGCCAAGGACCATCAACGCGATCTTCTTTGCGTTTTGCGCGAGGCGCGTCTCAAGGGCGAGCACGCCGGTGTCGTCGTCAAACGACATCTGTGGATTGAGGATCTCATCCTGCAGAGCCTTCGCCGCCGGAATGATCCCGAGCTTCCCCTTCATCGCGCGCTTCATCAACTGCCCGGGAATAAGCAGACGATTGATCTCGTTCGTGCCTTCGAATATGCGATTGATACGCGAATCGCGATACGCCTTTTCGGCCGGATAGTCCGCCGAATATCCATACCCGCCGTAGATCTGTACCATCTCATCGACGACGTAATCGAGGGCCTCCGAGCACGCGACCTTATTGATCGACGATTCGACCGCGTACTCTTCGATCGACTGCAGCTTTTTCGCATTGTCGGCGCCGTCGCCGATCAGCGCGTCGATCATCCCGACCGTACGATACGTGATCGATTCCGCGACCCATGTGCGAATCGCCATCTCGGCAAGCTTGTGCTTTATCGCACCGAAGCTGGAAATCGATTTCCCGAACTGCTGCCGCTCGTTCGCATACTTGATCGCTTCGTGAAGCGCGAGCTTTGCTCCGCCGGTTACGCTCGCACCGAGCTTGAACCGGCCGACGTTCAGGATATTGAACGCGATCTTTGCACCGTCGCCGACGTTGCCGATCAGATTCGTCACCGGTATTTTCGCGTCCGACAAAATGAGCGGTGTTGTCGAGGATGACTTGATTCCCATCTTGTGTTCCTCGTTTCCGGGACGACAGTGTTCGCTGCGCTCGACAACGAAAGCCGAGAACTTATCTTTCTCGCCGTCTACCTTTGCGAAAACTATGTACACGTCAGCAAAGCTACCGTTCGAGATAAACATCTTCTCGCCGTTCAACACGTAATGTTTGCCGTCGTCGGTCAGACGCGCGGCCGTCTTGGCACCGAGTGCGTCCGAGCCCGAGCCACTTTCGGTCAGACAGTATGCCGTGACCACCTCACCGGAAACGATCTTTGGGATCCACTGGTTTTTAAGTTCATCCGAACCAAAATACAGGATCGGCAGCAACCCGATGGACGTCTGAGCACCGAAGGTCGTGCCAAATCCGCCGGCACGGCCGATGTATTCGGCGATCACGACTCCGGTTGTCTGATCCAGACCGAGGCCGCCGTATTCTTCGGGAATGGTCGCTCCTAGCAACCCGAGATCGCCGCCTTTCTTCACAAGGTCACGAGCGATCTCCCACGCGTGTTGTTCCATTGCCGCGAGGTTCGGCCAAACCTCGTTGTCGACAAACTCACGCGTCGTCTCGCCGATCATCCGCTGCTCGTCGGTAAAATCCTCGGGCGTAAAGATCTCCGAGCTATCGGAGATCAAAAACTCGCCGCCTTTCATGTATTCTCTTTCCATTTGTGTGTCCATTTAGATTGCTCCTCAAACTTTTTCTACAGGGATGAAGGGGATAAAGGGGATTTACTATCTGGAAATATCCCTTTCATCCCCTTAATCCCTGTTAAGTAATTCTTTCGAAGATCCCCGCCGCACCCATGCCGCCGCCGACGCACATCGTCACCATTCCGTAACGCGCGTTCCGCCGTTTCATTTCCTGCAGTATGGTCGCAGTCAATTTTGCACCGGTGCAGCCGAGCGGATGACCGAGTGCGACCGCACCGCCGTTGACATTAACCTTCGCAGGGTCCATCTCAAGAAGCTTCATCACGGACAAACCCTGAGCGGCGAATGCTTCGTTCAATTCGATAACGTCAATCTGATCCAGCGTCAGCCCGGCGAGTTTCAATGCTTTTGGAATTGCATACACGGGTCCGATACCCATCTCCTCAGGCAGGCAACCCGCGGTCGCGAATGATACGAATCTCGCAAGCGGCGTGAGGCCGAGCTCCCTTGCTTTATCAGCTGACATGACGACCGCGGCCGCCGCGCCATCCGACATCTGCGACGAGTTTCCGGCCGTTACCGTTCCGTTCGCATGAAATGCGGGCTTCAATTTCGCAAAGCCTTCGGCGCTGGCGTCATAACGAACGCCTTCATCGGTATCGAACACGACCTCTTTTCGACGGACGCGCCCTTTCTCGTCGATCTCATCCACGAACACCGTGACGGGCACGATCTCGTCTTTGAACTTCCCGGCCTTGATCGCGGCGGCCGCTTTCTGATGCGACTGCAGCGAAAACTCGTCGGCCTGCTCGCGCGTGATCTCGTATTTTTTCGCGAGATTCTCCGCCGTCAATCCCATATTGAGATAGTAGTCGGGGTACGAGTCCGCGAGTGCCGGATTTGGACGAAACACATTCCCGCCCATCGGGATCATCGACATCGTCTCCAATCCGCCGGCGACGATGACATCCGCACCGCCAGTCGCAATGCGATCCGCGGCGATCGCGATCGTCTGCAAGCCGGAGGAGCAATATCGATTCACCGTCATCGCGCTCGTCTCGACCGGCAAGCCGGCCGCGATCATCGCCGTCCGTGCGACGTTCATTCCCTGCTCGGCCTCGGGAAACGCGCATCCCATGATCACGTCCTCGATCTGATTAACGTCGAGATTCGGAACGCGATTCAACGCTTCCTTTATGGCCGCCGCACCCAGATCATCCGGCCGTGTATTCCGTAGCGTGCCCTTCGGCGCCTTTCCGACAGCCGTACGCACGGCCGATACAATTACTGCT
>JBDTWZ010000100.1:0-11476 GCA_040006435.1 Acidobacteriota bacterium | reverse complement strand
GGTACGGGCGGACCGTCGATCTGATCCGCCAGCGATTTTTCACTTTGAAAGATTTCTCCGCTCAAGGGCGCGCGTATTTCAGTGAAGATTACGATTTCGACCCTGCGGCCGTGGCGAAGAACCTGACAAAGTTTCCGGATCTTCGCACGTGGCTGACCGAACTCGCCGAGCGCTTTGAGCCCATGGAATCGTTTACCGAACCGGAGATCGAAACTGTGGTTAAAGCCTTCGCCGAAGAAAAGAGCACGAAGCTTGGCGTGATCATGAACGGCGCCCGCACTCTGCTCACAGGTGTCGCTGTCGGTCCGTCCATGCTTTCGGTTTTTGAGACGATCGGAAAAGAGAAGACGATCATGCGGCTTCGCAGCCAGGTCGCGTGGAATAAGTAAGGGGACAAACATGAAAGGATTCAAATCGAATATTGAAAAGGACACACTGAAGAACAAGAACTTTCGAAAGGTGCTTTACTCGGCTTCACATTGCCAGCTGGTTCTAATGAGCCTTAGGCCGAAAGAAGAGGTCGGCCTCGAAACGCATACCGAAAACGATCAGTTTTTCAGGTTCGAGGCGGGCCGGGGCAGAGTCGAGATCGACGGCAATAAATACAGTGTCAAAGATGGCGACGCCGTGATCATTCCAGCAGGTGCGAAACACAACGTCATTAATACCTCCACCACGGAAGAACTGAAAATGTACACGATCTACTCCCCTCCGCACCACAAAGATCAGATCGTTCGCAAAACGAAGGCGGAGGCCGAGGCGAATGACGAAGAGTTCGACGGCAAGACCACTGAAAAGCTGAAGAAGTAAAAGGCCCTCAGGAACAGGTGGGCTAAGCCCCGAGTGAAACCCATTCCGCCTGACTGACTAAACGGGCCACTCTTATACCTCGATAACCCTTCTCTTCACCGGCGATGAGAGAATAATTGTCGTCGTCGTTATGCCGTAGGCCACCAAGCGGTCGATCACTTCTTGCAAATGCTCGACGGACGAAACCGCGATCTTCATGATGAACGAATCTCCGCCCGTGCCTCGGTGACACTCGAGAACCTCGTTCGACTGTTCGGCTACCTCGATGATGTGACTGTAATCCACACCCGTAATGCTCATCCGCACGAACGCGGTTATCGGCAAGCCGACCTTCGCGGTATCGATCTCGGCTCGATAGCCGGTAATCACCCCAGCGTCTTCCAGCTTTCTAACTCGCTCAATCACGGCGGGCGTCGTTAAGCCTACGCGACGGCCAAGCTCCGCATAGCTGATCCGCGCATCAAGCTGTAATTCCTTGAGAATTTTTCGGTCAATCTCGTCCAGCATAATCCTTCACCTTAAATAGTTAAGGCCTTTCGCAGAATAAACTAATAATCTCAGGCGAGTCTAGCATATTAAGATACGTTCGATATTCATTATGTTTATCGGTTCGATTAGAATAGGTTTTCACAAATAACGTCGATCTTTTCGCAGACATCAAACATTATGACTGGAGCCGCCATGCCTATCGAATCAGCCGCCACTTCGGAAACTGCATTTAACGTCGATAACATCCATATTTCGGATGCGGATATGCCGGCATTCAAAGACATGCCCTTCGAAGATATCGAAGAACTCGATCTCGATCACCCCGGTGCTCAGGACCCTGAATACAGAACGCGTCGTGATTACATCGCGAGCCTTTCTAAGAGGTTTCGCGAGACCGGTGTCATCACCGACGTCGAGTACAACGAGGATGAGCAAGGTATATGGCGGCATGTCGCCGCCCGGCTCGAGGAGTTACACCAGAAACATGCGAGCCCGTTTTACCTGCGGGCAAAGCGCGATCTCGGAATCTCGAACGACCGTATTCCGCAGCTTTCGGAAATGAGCCGAAAGCTGAAGGAGCTGACAAACTTCCGCCTCGCACCTATCGAGGGACTCGTGGATACTCGTGCTTTTCTAAGCTGGCTCTCATGGCGAACGATGCTTTCAACGCAGTACATTCGTCATCACTCGCGACCCGAATACACACCAGAGCCCGACATCGTGCACGAAGCGATCGGTCACATTCCGATGTTCACAAATCCGAACTTTGCCGATTACTCGCAGTTTATCGGCCACGGTGCGCGCATCGCGACGGACAAACAGATCGAGGAGCTTGGGCGGCTGTATTGGTTCACGGTCGAGTTCGGGCTGGTCGAACACGAGGGCGATATCAAAGCGTACGGCGCGGGATTGTTGTCTAGTTTTGGCGAGCTCGAGCACGCGTTCAGCGACAAGGTTGAGCGGCGCCCGTTCGATCTGGAACAGGTGATCAATACCGGCTACGAATACAGCGAGATGCAGCCTATTTTGTATGTGATTCCGTCCTATGCGGAATTGAAAGAAGTGACGCGGAATTATATTTCCAGGTTCAAAGGCTAGCTGGCTCGCCGGTTTTGTTGAGGAGCTCTTTGACAGTTTGTACGAGCACTTCGGGTTCGTAGGGTTTGACAAGATAGCGATCGGCGCCGCACTCCATCGCAGAATCGATATGGTGACGCTCCGCGATCGCTGACGTGAAGATTATGGGTGCGGTGCTGCCGAGACGCCTGAGCTTTTCACACAATTCGACTCCGGAGCCGTCCGGAAGCCAGTTGTCCAGAACGTAAAGGTCGAACGCCTGAGACTCAATCAATCGGTCGGCTTCCGCGACGCAATGCACGGTAACGAAATCAAAGTCCGTCATCACGAAGCGCAGTACTTCGCACGTGTCGCGGTCGTCTTCGACGCAGAGCACGCGCTTTGGGATAGCTTTGGTCTCTTCTGGGATCACTGGTTTATGAGGAGTAGTGTATAAATTTTGTCCTAAACCAAGGCAATTGTCTGCCGGATATCCGACATAGGCTTAAAACCTTTGTACGCAACAAACTTCTCGTTTTCTTCGCGAACTATCTTGTAGCAGGCACAGGCCAATGCCCGGAGCCGTTCGAGATCCAGGATCTCGATCCGCCCGCGAGAGTACCGGATCGCACCCTTTTCCTGAAGCGAGTTTGCCACGAGACCGATGCTTGTCCGCTGGACCCCAAGCATGTGCGCGAGAAACTCGTGCGTCAGTTTCAGATGGCGATCGTTCCAGCGCTCGGACATCACTGTAAGCCACCGGCAGAGGCGCGCTTCGATAGTATGAAAGTGGTTGCACACGCAGGTCTGCGACAGCTGCTTCACAACCACGAAAGCAAACCCAAGCGCGGCATCGTGAAAGACACCGTGGCGATTGAAAAGCTCGAGTACTGCGTCAGCCGGCGCCGTAAAGCCGGTTGTCGGAGCCTGGATCAGTGCGTCGTATGGCATTTCGTTCTTTCCCAGGATCACCCCGATGCCGATCATGCCTTCGAAACCCGCGAACCCAACTTCGATCGAGCGCCCTTCCTCGGTCACGCAGAGCAGTGAGATCATCCCGCTATTGGGAAAGAAGCATGTGCGGATAGCGTCGCCCGCCCGAGCGAGCATTATCCCTGGTTCGAATGAAACGTCTTTGAGATGAGGGCGGATCCCGGCGAACTCGGCCGGGGGCAAAACCGACAGAAGTCGATTGAGGATCGGATGACGTGAATCGCTTGCGTCATGCATAAGTTCCTTATGTTCGGTTGTAAAAATACAGGATGCTGGTTTCCGCACTATATCATATGACAAGGCGCACTCGTCTGTCGGGTACTGAGCATATAGCCCCGCGGGCCGACTGCGTTATAATTTTGTTATTCAATTAAGTAGAAGAAGGTCTTTATGAGCGAAAACAATCCTTTAGGTTTAAAAAAAATACATCACGTTGAGTTTTTTGTCGGTAATGCGAAGCAAGCCGAGTTCTATTACCGCAAGGCATTCGGGTTTTCGCGGGCGGCGTATTCGGGCCTCGAGACCGGCAATCGCGAGACGACGAGCTATCTCATGCGGCAGAACCGGGTCAACTTTGTATTGACGACACCGCTTTCGCCTGATCACGCCGCGGCAGAGCATATCAAACAACATGGCGACGGTGTTCGCGACATTGCGTTTCAGGTCGAGGACGCCGACCACGCTTTCACTGAATCTGTTAAGCGGGGTGCAAAGCCGATTGGCGAGCCCCGCGATCTCGTCGATGAGAATGGGCGAGTGCGCCATGCAGCTATCGCCACATACGGGGACACGATCCATTCGTTCTATTCGTACTCGTCCGGCAGAAGCGCGAGTGTTAATAAGCGTGCAAACGGGAACGGCACCACTAAAAACTCCCCTCCTGTCTTAGGAGGGGTGGCAGCCGCTTCGGCTGACGGGGTGGTGCAGAACGCAGAGCCCCGTTATGTTTACTCGGGTATTTTTCTTCCCGGCTTCGAGCCGCAGGAAGTCGCGGGCGAGGACGTTGGCATTCAGCTCGTCGATCACATCGTCGGAAACGTCGAGCTTGGCAAGATGAATTACTGGTGCGATTTTTATCGCGACGTGCTCGGGTTTTTCCGTTACATCACTTTCGACGACAAAGATATCTCGACCGAGTATTCGGCGCTAATGTCGATCGTCATGAGCGACGGCGGGCACAACATCAAATTCCCGATCAATGAACCCGCTGAAAGCAAGAAAGGAAAATCGCAGATCCAGGAGTACATCGACTTTTACCGCTCAGCCGGTGCACAGCACATCGCTCTTCTCTGTAAGGACATCCGTCACACCGTCGCCCGGCTGCAGGAAAACGGAGTCGAGTTCCTGACGGTTCCCGATACGTATTATGACGAGATGCCCGAGCGCGTCGGCGAGATCGACGAAGACATCGAGAGCCTGAAGAAACTTGGAATTCTCGTCGACCGCGACGAAGAGGGTTACCTTCTTCAGATCTTCACCAAGCCAGTGGAAGATCGACCGACCGTATTCTTCGAGATACTCCAACGTAAAGGCTGCAAGGGTTTTGGCAAAGGAAACTTCAAGGCGCTGTTCGTCTCGATCGAGGAAGAGCAGAGACGACGCGGGAATCTGTAGGGATGGTGGCTGACTGAGGCAGGCGGTATTTGAGAGTGCATGAAGCTTCGCCGCTACAGAACGGACGATCTGGATGCCGTCATCGATATCTTTCGATCCAATATTCCAAAATATTTCGGTCCCGCTGAAGAACCGGGACTCCGAGATTTTCTCACGAACGTCTCTGCCGATTATTTCGTCGCCGAGATCGACGATGAAATTATCGGGGCGGGCGGGTTAGCGCTCAATCCCGACAAAACCGTTTCGCTTTGCTGGGGAATGATCAGCTCGGATCATCTCGGCAAGGGGCTCGGACGCGAACTCACCGAATTCCGGATTCAGAAGGCGAGCGAATCGTACGGGAATCTGCCGCTCGTTATCAGCACTTCGCAGCACACGCAGGGATTCTATGAGAAGTTCGGCTTTCGTCTCGTTGAACACAAGCCGGACGGCTTCGGTTCCGGCATCGACATCTGCAAAATGCGGCGCGAATTCTGACCCAGTGACGGCAAGCCGTGTTTTACTTTTCTGTCGATTTGATTTAGAAATGTAGCTACTTCGGTCATTGACCATCTAACAGCCTACTTAGTTTCTACTGAATAAGGAGTCGTTTCGTGGGATCAATTCACGCAAAATCCGGCGGCCGCAAGATCGTCCTAGCGGCCAGCACTTCTGAAGCGAGCGAATACCAGAGCAGCACATGGCGACAGATGCTTCTGGGAACGCTGCCCGCACACTACGCACGATTCCCTTTCTACATGATCGATGTCTCGTGGGAAAACGAGATCCGGGACGATGGCCAGGCCGTCGCCGTTCCGAACGGATTGCGCGTCGTCGAATCGCTCTTACTGGAAAAGTTCGGTCCTGAGGACATCGCGGTTTGCCTGACCGATCAGCTCGACCTCTTTGTCGGGCCCGACACGCGGGTCGTCGGACTACACGCTCACAACCCGCTGGGTATCGCGTTCGCGACCGATGTTTACGTCCGTATGTACGGCCGTTCCAAAGAGCCTGTCAATGCGGTCGAATTCCGGCGCCTCGCAACTCATCCCGCAATACAGAAGTACAAGGACAATTTGAAGCTGATCGTCGGCGGACCCGGTTCGTGGCAGATCGAGAAAAAGAATCTGCAGGATGCGTGGGGTATCGACTGCATCGTCGATGGCGAAGCGGAAGAGATCGTCGTTCCGTTGTTCGAATCGGCAATCCGCGGCGAAGCTCTGCCGAGAAAGATCGAGGGCAAGAGTCCGCCGCTTGATTTGATCCCCACGACGCACAACCGCTCGATCTTCGGCGTTGTTGAGGTTACGCGTGGCTGCGGTCGCGGATGTCAGTTCTGCTCGATCGCACTCCGCAAAGGAAAGAGCCTGCCACTCGAACACATTCTGGAGAATGTCCGCACGCAGGTCGCCGGCGGTGCCGAGACGATCATGCTAACGAGCGAGGACATATTTCTTTACGAGCAAGGTCCGAAGTTCGACACGAACATTCCCGCGCTCCGAAAACTTTTCGAATCGGTCGCCGCGGTTCCCGGCGTAAAGCACGTCATCCAATCGCACGGAACGATCGCACCGATCGTCCGCGATCCTGAGGTCATCGATGAGCTTTCGCATATCGCCGTCGACAAATCGATCCATCGGCATCCGGCATCGACGCATCCGGAAAATCGTTACGCGAGCCTTTTCATCGGTCTTGAAACAGGCAGCCCGCGGCTTTTCAATCAGTATATGAAGGGCAAGGCCTATCCGTACAAGGCCGAGCAGTGGCACGACGTCGTACTGAAGGGAATGGAGATCATGAACAAGAAGAATTGGTTTCCGTTCTGCACGTGGATCATCGGACTGCCGGGCGAGACTGAAGAAGATACAAAAAAGTCGCTCGACCTTTTGCACTCGCTGAAGGATGCAAAATGGGTTGTGATCCCGACGCTGTTCGTCTCGCTCGACGAAACGCGGATGGGCGATCAGGAAAGCGCGCAGCTCTATAAGCTGACTGAGCTGCAGTGGGAATTTTTCTACACATGCTGGCGATACAATCTCGATTTCTACCGCGGGCACGACCCGGTAATTCTGCGTCGATTCAATCTCGGTGTTCCGCTTTATTATTATCTGATGGGACGACGGATGTTCGGCTCGGCGATGAAGTATCCGGCACTCCGTCTCGCGCATTTTCCGGAGAGCTATCTGAGTAAGCGTTTATATCTCGACCTGAGAAAGGACCCGAAATTTCAAGTTCCCGAGACAGTCGATATTCCGATCGAACGTGCCCGGCCCGCGATTCCCGTGTTGGCTGATTAGCAAAAGGCTGCGGTATACTTGCCGCGGATTTACGCGGATCGCGCGGATCTGATGGGATCCGCGTCATCTGTATGGATCCGCGGCTCATATTTTTATGGCTCTCAAATATCAAACAGGTTACGGAAATGAGTTCGCGACCGAGGCCGTCGACGGCGCTTTGCCGGTTGGGCGAAACTCGCCACAGAAGGCGCCGCTTGGTTTGTATGCCGAGCAGTTTTCCGGGACCGCGTTCACCGCACCGCGTGCGTACAACAAACGGACGTGGACCTATCGAATTCGCCCGAGTGTACTGCACAAACCATTTCAGCAGATCGACGCGAAGCTTTTCCGATCTTCGCCGTTCGATGAGATCGTCACGACGCCGAATCAACTTCGATGGGATCCGCTGCCGATACCTTCAGAAGCGACGGATTTCATCGACGGAATCACGACGATCGCCGGAAACGGTGACAGCTTTTCGCAGATCGGGATTGCGGTGCACATCTATGCCTGTAATAAGGACATGGATGACCGTTTCTTTTACAACGCCGACGGCGAGATGTTGATCGTGCCGGAGATGGGAAGTCTGACGATCTACACCGAGCTCGGTGTGATCGAAGTGTCGCCCGGCGAAGTCTGTTGCCTCCCGCGTGGGCTGAAGTTTCGAGTGTGTTTGGGAATCACCACCCCGGCCTCGGAAACCCTCGGCCACCCCTCCTTAGACAAGGAGGGGAGCAAGAAAAACTCCCCTCCTGGTTTAAGGAGGGGTGGCATCCCGACGAGTCGGGATGACGGGGTGGTGCCGGATTTAACGGCGCGCGGTTACATCTGCGAAAACTATGGCCAGCAGTTTCGGCTTCCTGATCTCGGACCGATCGGAGCGAATGGATTAGCCAACCCGCGTGATTTTGAAACTCCCGTCGCATGGTACGAAGACAAAGACACGAAGTGCGAGATCGTCGCGAAGTTCGGCGGGAATCTCTGGGCCTGCGAGACCGATCATTCGCCGCTCGATGTCGTCGCATGGCACAGCAACTACGCACCTTACAAATACGATCTTCGCCGCTTCAACACGATAGGATCGATCTCGTTCGACCATCCCGATCCGTCGATCTTCACCGTGCTGACATCGCCTTCGAGTGAAGTTGGAACGGCGAATTGCGACTTCGTTATCTTCCCGGACCGCTGGCTCGTAGCGGAAGACACGTTCCGTCCGCCGTGGTATCACCGCAACGTGATGAGCGAATACATGGGCTTGATCTACGGCGCGTACGACGCGAAGGAAGAAGGCTTCGTCCCCGGCGGCGGATCACTTCACAATCAGATGTCGGCACACGGACCGGATCTCGATGCATTCGAGAAAGCATCGAACGCCGATCTCAAACCCCAGAAGCTTTCGGGCACGCTCGCGTTTATGTTCGAATCGCGCTACATCATCCGCCCGACGAAGTTCGCGATGGACTGCGCCGAGCTGCAGCATGAGTATTCTGACGTATGGCAGGGATTGAAGAAGAATTTCCAGAAATAGGCAGTTGGCAATCATCGTAACCGCTAATCGGGAAAAGTTTTTGGAGGCATGGAATGAGTATTTTGACAACGATCGCTGACGAACGGGTTGCAGACGTAGAGACTACGGATGACGAGTTACGCGTTCGGCTGATGGACGGGCGGACGATCTCGGTACCGCTCGCCTGGTACCCGCGTCTTTTGCACGCAACCGACCAGCAGAGAAAAAACTGGAAGATTTCGGGCGGAGGATATGGCATTCACTGGGACGACATCGACGAGGATCTCAGCACGGAAGGTCTTCCCCGCGGCGCGCCGGCCGCGACTCCTCCAATAGCGATTAAACCGTAGGAGCCGCTAGCCGAAACTGCTGGATGGGTAGTGGGAAGTTTGGCAGCGATTGAACAAGAATTTCGGTAGAAGCCAATGAGCAGGTTAGAAGCGTGGGAGACGCCGTTCGGTTCAGAATCATGGCCTAGCGTTTGGGTCAATATAGAGCGTGTCCTAAAGAATTCCTTGGTATTTGTTAATACCAAGCAGCTATTTAAAGTAGAGTTCGAGATTATCTTGGGACTTAGAGTTAGCGACGAATCCTATGACGACAACACCCGCTTTCACATCGAGCGCGATCAGCCTGATCGCTGCTCATATATCTGGCGCGACTCGCCTTGGCTGAAACAGTTCAACATCGAACACGCCGAAGGAGCGGAGGGCGGCAAATTAATCCACTACGTTTTGCTAGGCGGTGACTACAACGTTGAAATACTTGCAGTCGGCGACGTTGAGATCTACTCCGTTACTAAAAGTCAGAATGGAATCTAGGATAGAGGCTCTGAAGTTCGTCGCAACATCCTCAAAAGGCGAAGTCTCGGCGCTGCTGATGCGGCCGGAAAGCTCGACGCATCTGCTCGTGCTCGGTCACGGTGCGAGTTCGAATATGCGGACGCCGCTGCTGACGACGATCGCCGAGCATCTCGCCGGGCAAAGAATCGCGACGTTTCGATATAACTTCCCTTACTCAGAAAACAAACGCGGGCGTGATCCGAATCCGGTATGTGTTGCGACTATCAGATCTGCTGTCGCCGCGGCGAAAGAAGCGGCGCCCGATCTGCCGTTGCTCGCCGGTGGACATTCGTTCAGCGGAAGAATGACGACGACCGCTGCGTCCGAAGAACCGTTAGAAGGAGTGGCGGGTCTCGTGCTCTTCGCGTTTCCGCTTCACCCGGCTGGTGCACCCGACACAAAGCGCGCAGAGCATCTCGAAAAAGTTACCGTGCCGATGCTTTTCCTGAGCGGCACACGCGACGCACTCGGAGAACTTGATCTTCTCGAGCCGACCGTCAAGAAACTTGGGGATCGCGCGACGCTTCACCTGCTCGAGACTGCCGATCATAGTTTCAAGATTCTGAAGCGCACGCGATCGAGTATCGAGGATGTGTTCGACGAGATGGCGCGAGTGACGGCGGAGTGGGCATCGAAGCTCACTTGAGTGGCAGCGCAAGGTGGCGACGGCGTGACGGCGGAGGGGCATCGAAGCCCATGAGCCGCACCGCATGGTGGCGACCGCGTGGTGGCGCGAGGCTCACGGGCTATGCCGATCGGCGAAAAACCTGAGGTCCCGTGGACACACTGTTAACACGACGGCTTCGCCGCTCTATTTGCGGAAAAGCTCCGCTTTTCCGGTCCGCTCAAAAAAAATCTGCGGCTATGCCGCCCTCCATTTAATGTTCTTCAAATCAACAACTAGCGGTTCGTTATCAAGAGGCCTTCGATGCCACTGTCGCGCACTCGAATAAAGATATTCATCCGGAAGTTTTACCAGACCGGCACGGACCGGATTCAAGTGAATGTAGTTCACCTTTTGCATGAAAGCGTCTTCTCCTGTGATCCTCATCGCGTTTGGGTGATGTTCGTAAAGAGAATACTTCTGCCGGTCTTTGCGCTCCTGGATCCTAAGCTTTGCAAGGGAACTTTCATATCCATTCGATTTCAGGTAATCGATGACACGCCGCGCGGAGATCCCGTTCATGAACCGAAGAACGTCCGCCATTTTTCGAGTATTGTCGGTCAGTAGGTGTGTATGGTCCGGCATAATTACATATGCAAAGATCATAATGCCGCCGGACGATCGTGCCTCATCGAATGCATCTGCGACTACCTGTTTTACTTTGTCGGTTCGGAATACCGGCAGGCGTTGATTGGTGACTGACGTCAAGTAAAATGCAGGATTGTCTCTTGAGATCTGAAACATGGATGGGAGATGGGCGGCATAGCCGCAGCGTTTTTTTTTGATCCACCGGAAAAGCGGAGCTTTTCCGCAAATAGAGCGGCAAGCCGCCTTCGGAATTATGAATAGAGCGGCGAGCCGCGGTGCGCCCAGTCAGGGCGGCTCATCCCGACAATTCGCTGCCGAGTAGCGGCACAACGATGGTAGAATACGGACTTCTTAAGAGTCTTGAATTCAAATGGAGTTTGCTAAAAATGCGCCGGATTGTACTGATTCCCGTTTTCTTGCTTCTCGTTGCTTCTCACTTCGCTCAACATCACGAGCCCGGAGCGGCCAAATCGATCCGTCCCGTCGATCTCGGAAAGATCGATTTTCCCACCTCGGGTCCTGCGGAGGCGCAGAAGCACTTCATCGAAGGTGTATTGCTGCTTCACAGCTTCGAATACGCTCGGGCGCGCCGCTCGTTCGCCGAGGCATCGCGGCTCGCGCCTGATTTTGCGATGGCCTATTGGGGCGAGGCGATGAC
>JBDTWZ010000099.1:0-11542 GCA_040006435.1 Acidobacteriota bacterium | reverse complement strand
CGAAACGAGTAGGGCTGGCGTGACCCTAGAACGTACCGCTTTGATAAATTTTCAGCGCTGATAACCTGCATCAGATAATATCGGCGAACGTGTCCTCCATCTTTTTGAAAATGAAAAGGGACACCGCCGTCAGAATCGCCAGCGACAAACCCGACACCCCGATCAACTGCCAATCGAACGATGATCCAAATAGTGCGCTTCGAAATCCTTCGAGAATTCCCGTCAGTGGGTTGATCGCAAACACGAGCCGCCATTTTTCCGATAGCAAACTAGCCGGATAGAAGATCGGCGACGCGATCATCCAGACCTGCAGCATGAACGGCAGCGCGAACTTCACATCGCGAAACCGGACATTGAGCGCCGAGAAAAGGGTCCCCAAGGCAACGGCAAGGACAAGCGTCAGCAAGATGAAGATCGGTGCGGCGACGATTTGCGTTGTCAGCGACACACCAAAATAGACCATCAGTATGATAAGGATCGCGAGAGAGAAAAGCAGATCGAAAAGTGTTGCAAGGGCGGCAGCGAGCGGCACGATCAGGCGAGGAAAATAAACTTTCGTGATGAGGCTCGTATTATTTACGAAGCTCGTGCTCGCGAGCGAGATCGACGTATGAACGAACAGCCAAAGGCCCAGGCCGCTAAGTGCGAAGAGCGGATACGGGACGCTCTTTGTATCGAATCTCGCGAACGTGCTGAAGATGATGGTGAAGATCGCCGTCGTCAGGACCGGCTGCAGCACGACCCAAGCGACGCCGATCACCGTCTGCTTGTAACGGATCTTGATATCGCGGAGCGTGAGAAAATAAAGCAGCTCGCGATATTTCCAGATCTCGCCGAGATCGAGTGAAGCGACCGAACCGCCGGGTTTGATATATGTGACTTCCGCTGCTTCGCTCATCTTGGATCGATCATATCGTCAATCTCTCCGAACCGCTCCGCGTCGCGTTCCATTGTTCTTGCCCGGTTCCATTTGAAAATTGTTTCGGGCACGGCGATGCGTAACGCAGTGCCAAGAAGATCTCTTATAGAATCCGCCCCGCGCCAGTTCTCGATGAACATCAGTCCCGCTTCGCGGCGAAATCCGTGACGGACGAAATTGGCCGCCGCGGCGAATTTCATTTTCGTTTGACTCTTTTTTAGCTCGCCGTTTGATATCCCGAGGCGGTCGGCGAGCCGATCCTGTGCCGCGATCATCTCGGGAAACATCCGCGGCAGATCCAGGCTTGCATTGACACTATGCCGTCGCCATGCGCAAAGCAATCGTTCGTTTCGAGCAAATTCTCCGTCAGGCGCCAGCTTAAGATACATTTCGTAATCTTCAAGCCGTGCCGTCTCGTTCCATCGATGCTGTATCAGTGCGGTTCGGCGATAAAGAACACCCGGCGATGAAAACACTACACCGTTCAGCAGTTGCGGAAGCATGTCGCCATCGGCGAAGTCAGTCCATTTATCTGTCGAATCGATAATTCGATTCCGCTCATCGATGACGTACGCGTGGGCAAATGCGAGGACGGCATTCGGCCTTGATGATAAAAGTCGTGTCTGTTCGTCGAGAAAATCAGGAAGCCAGAGATCGTCCGAACCGAGATAAGCGAAGAATTCCCCGTGCGATAGTGCAAACGCCTCGTTCAGCGTCGTGCTCAACCCGCGATTCTCACGGGCAATCAGTTCGCTATCGAACGGACATTCCGCCAGCACGCGTTCAATGATCGCGGGAGATCCATCCGTAGATCCGTCGTCGATGACAAGCAGCTTCTTCGGCGGCAGGGTCTGATCTATAATCGACCGCAGGCATTTCTCAACGAACGGCGCGTGGTTATACGACGGGACGACCGCAAAACTTTCAGCCCGCTTTTCTGTTTCCGGCGACTCCATCTGTCAGATTTCAATAGGAAATGAGAACATATTTGACTTGGTTTGTCATTCGACTGGATCATCGGAAAGAAACCGCGAAGTCGGTCTCTGCGACCTCTGCGAGCTCTGCGTGAAACCGTCCCCGAGTTTCCCAAGATGAGTTTCACGCTGAGCTCGCAGAGGTCGCAGAGGTGGCGGCACATTTCCGAGAAACGTCGGCTTGCGTAGCGGACTAATGAAGATTCTCCATCTACTCGATTCCGTAAACCGCGGAGGTGCCGAAACACAGGTTTTGGATATCTGTCGAAACGCGTCGCGCTACGGTCTCGAGATGACGCTCGTCGCAGCGGGTGGTGGCACGCTCGAAAATGATTTTCGCGAGTCGGGCGTCGAGTATATTCGTCTCGATCGAAAGCTCCCCGTCGATATCTATTTCGCCTCGCAGCTGCGCCGGATAGTAAAGGAACGGCAGATCGAAATAGTCCACGGCTATCAGGCCGTCGATGGTTTACATCTCTATCTCGCGACGCGCGGGCTGAAGAGTGTGAAGCGCGTGCTCAGTTTTCAGGGATTCATTCCCGGGCGAAAGAACCGCATCGCCGCAAGGCTGATCGCACCGCGGATGCACGCGAACATATCCGTCAGCGAAACGCTGCTCACATATCTCAAAGCCGAAGCTCGCATCAACAACTTCGATAACTTTCACACGATCTACAACGGAGCCGACCCCGCCCGCCTCGCTCCGACCGGCTACTCGATAAAGGCCGAATTAGGTTTATCGTCGAGTACGATGCTGGGCGGCATGGTCGCAAACTTTACCGCCGATCCGACAAAAGATCAGCTTACGATCTGTCGCGCGCTACCGGCGGTGATCAAGCGGTTCCCGAATTTTCATTTCGTATTCGCGGGTCGTGTCGCCGAGGGTGCAGAAGGCACCATGGCCGACTGCCTCGACGTCTGCATCGAGAACGGAATTGCCGACCACGTCCATTTTCTCGGCGGGCGGTCGGATGTCGGGGATATATTGTCGGAACTGGATGCTTTTGTTTTCTCGTCGCGGCAGGAAGGATTTCCGGTCGCTGTTTCTGAAGCCATGCTCGCCAATGTGCCGCTGATCGTCTCGGATATCGAACCGCTGCTCGAAGCGACACGCAATGGCGAGTTCGGTGAGGTCTTCCCCGTCGGCGATCACGAGGGTTTGAGTGAAAAACTAACGTCGCTTCTTGCGAACCCCGAGAAGCGACGCGATATGTCCGCCCGCGCAAAGGCCTATGCTTTGGATCACTTCAGTATCGATTCTCACTTGAACGACCTCGTAAAACTCAATCGATCACTCGAATGAGAGAACCGAAACGGTCATGGTTCAGATTGAGAACGGATAAAGTAATGCATTCAGACTCTCGCTCCCGCCACAGGCACGGAGCGGAACCGGCAGTCACCGACTCAAGAATAGCCCCGGTGCCTTGTCACTCAGGGACCTTTATCCAGTACATTGTAGATAGGCAAATTTAGTTGACGGGAAGAATTCGATTTCCTCTATTTTTCGCCTGGAAGTGACGGAGTACTCGACTCCGAGCGCATCATTTCTGTATATAAACGCTCCCGGAACATCGTCTATCGGACTCTTGACGTATCCGGAAAAATCCAGCTTAAGCTTCTTAAGACTTATAGGCCTGTTTGGACGGAATGAAACACTTGTCACTTTCCATTCAGGAACTTTCCAACCTGTCGGCGCGCCGCCGCTATAAGGCGTAACAACGCACAAGCCCGAGGCAAACCCAACCCAGAGCCGGCCATCCGGTAAATCGAAATACTCCGACAGCTCTCGTTCGACAGTGCCGTCCACTGGGGTGCCCAAAAGCGTAACGACGTCCTCGTAAGAATCAGTGAGCAATTTAATTTTCTTCATTTTCACAAGCCAATCGGGCTCCTGCCCCAGCAGAGCAAACTCGGGTGCGATCACTAACATTACAAGAACAATGGCGAATCGAATTTTCATAGCTGCTACTCCTGAATAAGTCTGATTTAAATGTCAGGCGGACAGAACAAATTTTGGAGACGCGAAAAATACTGCGAATATGTGTCATCCATATCTCGAGCGCCCGGGGACCTTTTAATAGGAATAGGATTATTCTTTTGCTCCTCGGAACTCAGGGCGTCAAAACCGGCTCTAGCGAAATTCTTATGTCCGCTTACGCCGCCTCGGTGGATTAATTCGTGAATGGCGCGATTAGTGTATCTTTCAGCACTGTCCGTTACGGGTTGGAGTCCTATGTCCTTACCATGTTTGCCGTAGTAAGCCACCCCTGCGGACTTTATATCATCCGCCAGCACAAATTTCCCGCCTTTTTCAAAAACCTTGTCATACAAGTCTTCGATCGTTGCTTTGATCTTTAAATTGTCGCGCACTGCGTCGATGAACTCGCGGCAGCGTCCTTTATTCGCGTCCAGACGTTCTATAATGTTCTTCTTTAGCTCTTCTCGGCCCGGAAGGGGAGCGTCGCCGAGGAGCAATCCACCTCCCGCAAAAGAGTTCATTAGTCCAAACCGGCGAGCCTCGATAATCTCCGGATATTCGGACATTCTGGTTGTAACTTCCCAGCGACGTTGGTCCTTGTTCGATGCGCTTTCCGGATCATTGTCGGGGTCGGAAGTAGGCTCCACGGCATTGCCTTTATCAGGTCGGTCGTCGGGCTTTGACGTCGATACCGTCAGCGCATAGGCGAACGTATTTGCACTGCCCGCGGGCGTGAGCACTCCCGGTGGTAACGACGGCGCCTTTTCGAGCGGAGAATCGAGATATACTGCCTTTTCGCGCCTGCGCCAGCTCGGATTCAATCTCGCGATATTCTTGGCGACCGAGCACGACACCGGCGAACCATCCCATTGACAAACTTGATAATGCTCTGCATCGCCGTAGTTACCTCCGCCTCCATAGCCGCCACCACCGCCGGAATAGGGATTCTCAATCCCGAGTCCTCCTCCACGAGGATCGAATTCCGCCGTGGCCGTCGTGCCGAAACCGCCATAAACAGTCGTGCCCTCCGGCGATATCCATTCCCAGTCGTAGAAAGTCGCCTGCGAAAGATACTTCATCTTCACACCGTTCGCGGTCGAAAAGAACTCCTTTATGTCCGGCGAGTTCGAATCGTTGTCGCATTCCCACGAACCGACAGTCTCGCCACCGAGCACCGTCGAGCTGAATTCGTAAGTCGTTTTTGTGAATCCCGTCGTACTGTGCACCGACTCGTGCTTCACCCGCCATCCGTTTCCTTCGTAGTTCGTCGTTAGGTTCTGGGTGTACTGTAACGCCCGGTTTCCCGGATCTACACCGGAAGTATTTCTTCCTGCGGCGTCAAAAGCGTAAGTTCGGTTGCCCGAAACGTACGGAACGCTCTCGCTTGTTACGTTCCCCGAGGCGTCGTAGGACAAACCGGTCACTCGTCCGGTAGACGCCGCGACTGCTGGTAAGTAACTCGGATTGTTAACTTCCCAGTGTTTGCCGGTGACACTTGTTTCTTCGCTGAACGAGTTGTACGCGATCGTCGTGCGGTACGGAGTCTCCGTTCCCGTGATGTTGTGGACGGCCTTACCGCTCAGGCTCTTTGTTACGCGGCCGATCTGATCGTATTCAAAATTTCGTGTGAAGCTCTGCACTTGTGTATCGGTCGATAGATTCATTTTACCGTCGGCGTTGCGGGCATACTCGACGTAATGCTGATAGCCGGATTGGCTCGGAGTATATGGCGAATAGTGGGCGCTTACATTGAGCCGATTGTCGTAATCGAAATGAACCGGAATGCTAAAGGTGGACGCCGGACCAACCGTTGAGAACGTGTGTACCTTTAGCGCCCCCCATGCCCGGTATTGTGTCTGGTGGAGCTTTTGCTTCAAGGCCCCGGCGTAGGTATTTTTCGCTTCCGAGATCCGGCCAACCTTGTCGAAAACGTATTCGGCCTTTCTCGCCGAGTCCTGCGGATCGGTATACGTCTGGACCGCGCCGTTCATCGCGTACGTGTAGTTGATCGTGAAATCATCATTCAGCTCCGTGATATATTTCGTCTCCGAGGTGATTTGTGATAGGGAATCGTACGCGTATGTCGTGTTGCCGGTTCCGTCTGTCATCTCGGTCCTGTTCCCGACATTGTCATAGGCAAAACCGACATCGGGTGTGTCCGTCACGCCGGTCGAGCCGGGATTGTAAGAAATGCTTGTTGGTAATCCCCTTGAGTTGTAAGCAAAGGTCGTGACCACACCGCGCGGGTCGGTCACGGTTTGAATCGAATCGTCAGGATTGTAAACCCAGGTCGTGTTCTCTCCCGCGTCCTCGATCGGATAATGCCGTGTTTTCATTCGTCCGTGACCGTCGAACGTCATCGTCACGTCACGATAGGTGCTGTCACCGGACTGTCGCGTGTTGACGATCTGGTCGCGACCGTTGTAAGTGTGAACAACGCTCGAATAGACGGTCGTGCCGTCCCAGTCGAATGTCTCGGTCTTAAAGTCACGACCGAGGATGTCGGCATATCCCTTTTGTTTTCGACGGCCGAAGTTGCTGGTTCCCGGAATCGGGACACGGTCCGATTCGACGGTCGTCACTGTTGCTCCGGCGCAGCCGCAGCCTTCGTACGAGATCAGAATATCGGAATCGTTGAGTGCGGTCTGATCAGTGCCATCCGTATTGATCTTTCTTACGACGCGGCCCATCCAATCGTATTTCTGGTAGGTCCAGAGAAAGCCCCGCGTCGCGTCATCGCCCGTAGCGGCCCAACTTGAATTCACTTCCGTCGGAACAGATTGACGCGTTACTCTACCAAGAACGTCATACTCCGTGACGGTTCCCGCCCACGTAGCCGTGTTGCCGCTTGAGAATGTATGCGGCGTGCGTGCGAGTCTCACACGCCCCGCACCGTCGGCCCAGGTTTCGCTAAGCACTTCATCATCCGCATCCGCACCATCGCTGTCCGTGTCTATGATCGTCGAGTACACCTTCGATTGGATGCCGCTCAACGGGTATTCGTAACGCGTGTAGGCATGCTCGGCCGTGTTTATGTAGACCGAGTCACGCTCAAGCCGACCGAGGGAATCGTAGAGTCGTTTTGTCTTCTTGCCGTAGCTGTTTCCAGCCGGAGCCGGACTGTTAGCTTCGACATTCGTCCCGATGTCGTAGCGGTACTTCACTGTTGAAGAGTGATTCGAGTCTCCGAGCGATGTTCCGGCCGGGTCGGTTATGACGGTTGGATAGGCGTATGTAGTTCGGGAGACGTTGTCATTCCAGACATCCGCGTAGCCGATGCGGACCATCCTCGTATTTGTCCCGTCCCATGGCGAGATCCTCGCCACGGGAGAACCAGCCGTGTTGTACTTCACACTCGAGCTGACTGCGTAGCTTGAGGTCGTTGGATAGTTAACGTCCCAGCGTGTTGTCGATGTGAGATTTCCGCGGCCGGTAATGAAGGCCGAATCGTAAGTACTGTCGTGCTGCGTCGGCGAGATGTTCTGCTGCAGAGACGAGTCGCTGAAGTTTCCTTCGTCATGCGCATAGGTCATCTTCGAGACAAGATTGAATCCGGTCGATTCGAGGCCGTAAGATTCGTTCGTCGACGGCAAGCCGATGATCCGACGCGAGGTGTATGCCGTATCGAGGTTGTATGTCGTGAAGCTCTTCTTCAGGATCGTCGAGAAATCCGTGTCATAAAGAAAAGCGCTTTTGACAAGACCGTAGATCGCGACGTTTGTCCCTGTGTTGACCCAGTATTCGATCGTCGATCTCTTTGTGTTCGTGCCGTCTCCTACCCGTGATTCGACAACCCGTGGATTGAGTATGTAAGGAAGAGTTGACGGATCGGTGGGATGCGAATTGTCCTGCGTCCAGTCGGTCCATGTCCAACGCTTTCTGTCCGAGCACGTCGAGCTTGTCGTTATGCAGTCTTCGGTCGCGATCGTCAAGCCTTCCTTCCAGCCCGATGCGCCGACGTAGGTCTTGGTTCTGAGATTATCGGGATGGCCCGTCATCCATACATCGATCACCTTTGCGCTGCCGGTGATGCTGCCGGGCAAAGAATATGTTGCGCTCGACGGTGCGGTGTTGTTGATCGTTATTTCACTGCCGCTATTGAAATTCTCGACAAAGCTCTTAGTTTCAGTGAATCTCGGGCAGTCCGTCTGGCTCGATGATGGGCTTGCAAGATTCGTCGAAACGTAATTCAGGACGTGGCTCGTCGAATCCGCCGCTATGCTGCTAACCTTTTCTACCTGCAGGTAGCCGTTGTATTCGAACTTTGTCGAGCTGCCGTCCGGATATGTGATCTTGTCGAGTACGTTGATGACAGTGCTATCGGGCGGTCCGACAACGGTCAGCGACGTGTCGAAGTCAGTCGCGACCGTCGCCGTTGCGTACGTCAGCGTTGCCCATGTGTGCGTGACATTCGATCCGGAACCGTTCGAGTCTTTCCAGGTTTGCGTGATCGTGCTCGGGAGGCCTGTTGTGGTCTCGTAATTGACGGTGACGTCCCTGCCAAGAGT
The DNA here is from genome assembly GCA_040006435.1 of Acidobacteriota bacterium. Classification (GTDB taxonomy): domain Bacteria; phylum Acidobacteriota; class Blastocatellia; order Pyrinomonadales; family Pyrinomonadaceae; genus OLB17. The sequence goes on along the minus strand of JBDTWZ010000099.1, from coordinate 3,163 downwards.
ATCGGTCATCGTCGAGAGCCGTCCCTCGCCGTCGTACGAGTTCGAAATGTAGTTACCGTTACGGTCTTTGATCTTTGTGCAGCGGTAGGCTCCCTGGCTCCAGACATAGCTCATCTGGGTGCCGCCGGTCGTCGTTACTTTGATCGTGATGTCCTCGACCGGATCGTTCGGGTTCGTCGCACCTGAGACAGTAAGCTGCGTGTAGCTCGAATCGGCTGTCTCGTAAGTATTGCTGACCACTGTCTGACGAAACTGAACGCGACCGCCTGACGGCGTGATCATCATGTAAGCCCAGACATCTTTGTCGTCGTCGTAATAGATCGGCTCGATGGTTGGGAATCCGAAGCGGAAGCCGGGCGACGCATTCGAGTGATCGGGATCGAAGACCATCGCATTCCCCACTTTTGTCCAGACCAAAGAGTTGTAGCTTATACCGAAGCCCGCATCGAGGCCTGAGCGCCCCGGCAAACCGACAAGCGAGGTTCCCCACGAGAAGTTCTGCGAATAGAGATCCGTGCCGCCGGTCGAGTTGCGAGGCTGCAGACGTGCGGCTGCAAGTGCATCGCCCGTGATCTGCCCTCCGACCTGTTTCAGATATGCCGATGGGACGGCGGTGTCGCCGGGAACGCCGAGCGTCTGGATAGAGTAAGAAGAATCACTGCTCTTTAGCGTGTACCAGACACCGGTCGTCGGCCGCCAGACCGCATAATCCGCCTTGTTGTCTCCGTCATAATCGCCCGGTACAGGCTGATCTCCCCAGTTGCCCCACACCTGTGTGTAATACGAACCGTTATTCAGAGCGCTTCGGTACGCATACCAGGTCCCGGTAGAGGGTCGAAAGACCGCCGGATCAGTTTTCCCGTCGCCGTCGTAATCAGCCGGAACGGGAGTGTCGATCGAAATTCCCCAGCCGAATGTATAAGATCCGACCGAGCTGCCGTTGATGTACCAGTAGCCGTTCGACGGGCGATAAACCGCGACGTCGCTCTTGCCGTCCCCATCGTAATCGCCCGGGACGGCGATATCGCCCGACGCGCCCAAAGCCGTCGACGTGTATCCTCCACTGCTTTTCGAGACCCACCAGGTGTTCGTCGAGGGCCGGTAGATCGCCGCGTCGGTTGTCCCGTCGCCGTCGTAATCGCCAGCGACCGGAATGTCACCCGATGTTCCCCACGAGATTGTTTGTGCCGTCGCCGTGGGATTTGTCTTATATGTCCACGTGCCCGCGCTAAAGGTCGCCGCGTCCGTCTTCCCGTCACCATTGAAATCTCCCGGAGCTATGATCGCCGTCGATGGCCCAGAGCCAATCGTAAAGACTGAGTCCGATCCGCCATTGCTGTTCTTCACCTTGAACTCCGCATTCGTAGAGTGCCATCTGCCGATGTCCGTCTTACCGTCGTTGTCGAAGTCGAAATCGACGACGCTCGCCGGTTGAGACGGAGCCGGCGGCGCCGCGTTTGCGGATGGATTGGCAACGGCAAGGACCGATGAAACAGAGTTATATGCAGATTCGAATCGAGTAGGTATCTTTGCATTCTCGAGGCCTGCCGGAACTTCCGGGCCTCTCACAACTGTCGCAAACCGTGCTCCAGTATTGGTCACAGAGGCGAGTATTCCGGACATCGAGAAAGAAGGAGAGTAGATAAGGAATGGCTCGGGCGGCGCAGTGATCGGAGCCGGTACAGAGTTAAAGCTCTTTGCTTCAACGCGCTTCAGCGGCGCGACAAATGTCATCGGCACTACGAGAGCAACGATCAATACGGACGCAGCGGCTTTGAAGCTAAACGGCAATGCACGAGCGCAAAAATCCCCCGGTCGGAGGCGGCGGGCGAGAGAACTTCTGAACATGGATTCTCCTGATCAACAGCCCGATAGGAGTCGAGGCCGGGTCAAAAGTTGTTCTAACAAAAAACGGGGAAAGAAACGATGAAAGCAATCTACACCGAAGGCGCAGGAACCGTCAAGAATTTTTTTTAGCCTCCAAGCAAAGTCGCGAAATATTGCGCGACTGGTGTCTTTTATTGCCGCTGGAATTCCGGTGTTCCAAGAACCAGGCTGACGATCTTGAATACTTCCGCGTCGCCGCTTGGAGCAAGCAGTCGAGCCTGGCGGTTTCCGCGTGCACTCGGGCCACGACCGTCGCGCATGTTCGGTACGTCCATCGGATCGGAATCTTCCGGGGCTTCTTTTACCGACGGCAGAGGCTGTTCGACTTGCTTTATCAGCGTCGCACGCGTCGCGGCGGAGACCTCACCGTCGAGGATCCGGGCGATCGCGGCGTCGAGTATCTTCGACTTGTCCTTTGACGCGAAGCTCTTCAGATCGACGCGCAATCCCGGTATGCGATTGCTTGCAACCGCGATCGCGAAATTCAGACGCTCGAGCAGAGCACCGGTGTTGACCCAATCTTCAGCCGTGTCGGGATAGCCGGTCGGGGCCTGATATCCATACGGAACTTCACCAAGCTTATTAAGCATCGCGAGCATCGCCGGGCCGCCATTGGTGTCGGCGCCCAGAGCGCGAATCGAGCTGACGGCCAGCTCGAACGGAGTCTTTATCTTCGCCCTGTAATTTTCCGGTGCGAAAAACTCTCTATCGGTGAACAGCGCACGCAGCGTCGTTTTGATGTCGCCGCTTGACTTGCTAAAAGCATCGGCGACACGCTGGACAAGTGCATCGCTCGGATTGTCGCGGACGAATTTTACGGCGAGCTTTCGCGCGATGAATTTCGCGGTCGAAGGATTTTTGACGAGAATGTCGATGACTTTCAGTCCATCCTTAATACCGCCTTCGTCAACTTTTTGTCCGAGTACAGTCTTGGCATTTTTGTCATGCCAGCGTTCGTTGAAGTAGAACTCGCCGCTTTCGATATCGTCCGGAACGCCGGCCGCCCGCTGAATGCGAGACACACGGCGATCTTCCGTACCCTTTATCATTCCCGCGGCCGAGCGTCGATAGCCGCGCGGATCGGCGATCGTCCATCCCGTGAACGCGCGTGCGACCTCGACAATATCTTTCTGCGTGTAGCCCCCATCAACGCCAAGCGTGTGCAGCTCCATCAACTCACGCGCGTAGTTTTCATTAAGCCCGCGTTCTCGCTGCCTTTGAACGCCGTTCTGCATCTGCTTCAAACGCTGGTCAAGCTCGGCATCGGTCAAACCCT
>JBDTWZ010000098.1:0-11625 GCA_040006435.1 Acidobacteriota bacterium | reverse complement strand
TGCTTCGTGGTTCGGCTTTCATAAAGCAAACCACTAATCACACGAACCCACACGAAAAAGAACACGAAAAAAGAAAGGTCTTAAATTCAGCGATGACTTCGTTGCTTCGTGGTTCCGGATTTGTTCGTGACCCCAAAACGCGGTTCGAGCGAGTAAGGAAGACGTGCCACGAAATACACTAAACACACGAAACAAGATGAATGGCGTCGTCCACTGAATTCACGGGATAGAAGCGACTCGACTTCTCGCCTCATTTCATGGCCAAAAAAAGCACCGTACAGATCTGGCTCGAATACATCCCCGTTCGCGTGCTGTTCGCCATTCTGGGTTGGTTGCCGAGACGGACCGCCGTTCGACTTGGAATGTTTATCGGACGGCTCGGATATAAACTGGCCGGCGATTTGCGCCGCGTCGCATACAGAAATCTCGAGATCGCATTTCCCGAAAAGAGCGAGACCCAGCGCGACGATATCGCGCGTGGCTCGTTCGAGAATCTCGGCCGTGTCCTCGGCGAGTTGACGCAATTTCCGCGGGCGACGCCGGAGAGTTTGCGAGGCATCATCGAGTTTCACTTCGACAGCGAAGAGAATAAAGCGTCAGACGAGAGAAAATATTTGGACGCAGAACGTGCGAAGGGACGCGGCATATTACTCGTCGGGCCACACCTTGGAAATTGGGAGATGGGAGTCTTCGCATATTCTGCTCTCGAGGACAAACTCACTTATCTCGCGCGGCCTCTGGATAATCCGCTTATCGAAGATTTTACGGTGCGGCTTCGAACTCGCTTTGGTAATCAGCCGATCGACAAAAACAATTCGGTATCGAAAGCCATGGCCATTCTTCGCGAAGGCGGGATACTCGGCGTACTGCCCGACGTAAACGTGCTGCCTCGTGACGGTGTGTTCGTTCCGTTCTTCGGGACGCTCGCGTCGACGACAAGCGGCGTCGCGATGATGGCGATGCGGACGAACGCGATGATCCTACCGATGTGCTGCGTCTGGAACAATGCGACCGAAAAGTACAGCGTGTTGTTTGGCAAGCTTGTCGAACAGCCGAAAACCGGCGACCGGCATCGCGATGTGTTTGAAATGACCGCCTCATTTACGGCCGAGATCGAAGAGTTCATCCGTGCGTACCCGGACCAGTGGCTCTGGATCCACAAACGCTGGAAGGTGCGCCCGGCTGGAGAAAAAGAGATATACTAGCTGCCTCTAATTACTCACAAATTTCGGAGGTCGACTCGTGATGAAGCCAAGAGATCTATTTGATGTGGCTGTGCGAACGCTGGGTGCGTTTGTGCTCGTTTGGGGTCTGTGGGATCTCGTAAATGCCGCTTTGTTCTACACCGGTTATTTCACAAATCAGGACATAACAGTCCGCTTCTACCTTCTTTTCGGGTGGGCGAGCATTTTTATTGGATTGCTCCTGGTCCGCGGAGGCGGAGTTCTCGTTGATTTCGCTTACCCGGAGGACGCAACCGGGACGAACACGAACCTCGAGGTGGAAGATGATGAAGAAGCCGAGTAGCAAAGTGAAAGGTGTGAGCTATTTAAACAAGGCATTCGTCCTTGTTCTGGGAGTTATGACTTTCGCGTGTACAGCTCCATCGAACAAGTTTCCGTACGGCCAGTGGATCGATCTTTCGCACGATTTTTCCGATGAGACGATCTACTGGGTAACGGCCGAACCGTTCAAGCGTACGACCGTCGCCGAAGGGAAAACTCCCGGAGGCTATTACTACTCGGCATACAACTTTTCCGGCGCAGAGCATGGTGGAACTCACATCGACGCGCCCGTGCATTTCGCCGAAGGAAAGAAAACGGTCGATCAACTCGAGCTCAGCCAGTTGATCTCACCGGCGGTCAAGATCGACGTCTCCGCGAAGGCGGCGAACGATCGTGATTATCTGATCACCGTTGAAGACATCAAGAACTGGGAAGCCGAGAACGGCAAACTTCCCGAATGGTGCATCGTTCTCTTTCAAACCGGATTCGGCGAGAAATGGCCGGACAAGAAATCGTATCTCGGTACGGATCAGAAAGGACCTGATGCGGTTAAGGATCTGCACTTTCCCGGGCTTCATCCTGACGCGGCGAAATGGCTCGTCGAAAATCGAAAGATCAACGCGGTCGGGCTCGATACGGCGAGCATCGACTACGGCCAATCGACGACTTTCGAAAGTCACGTAGCATTGATGACGAACAACATACCGGCGTTCGAGAATGTCGCGAATCTCGACAAGCTACCTGTTAAGGGATTTCAAATCATGGCATTGCCGATGAAGATCAAGGGTGGAAGCGGAGCTCCGTTGAGGATCGTTGCGTTCATGCCAAGTGACAAGTAATCTGTAGCAGTGCGAATCCAACCCAGCCCAATTTTGCTAGTGGTGGCAGCGATCTTGCTCGCTGTTGGCCAGACGTCGGCTCAGGATCGAATTGATCTGAGTGCAAAGCAAATCGGTTTTTCAGCCACGGCCTTTACGAAGCTCCCGTTTGGAGAAGTCAAGAGACTTGTCACGGAAAAGCCAATAAGAATCGACGGATTGAAGATCGTTCGAAACAGACACGTGCTCGTCAAACCGGTAATCGTCCGCTCGACCGAGCTATGCGGTATTGTCAGCGGAGTGGAAATCGCGGTCGCAGACGAGGGCCTTCTCTATCGAGTGCAAGACTATGTTTCATATAAGTTCGGTGGAAAGGTGTTCGCATACGAAGTTGATTACGAACTCATCGATCGGGAGTCGGGTGAGGAAATTGGTGCGACAACAGCGGCGTTCTATGTCGACGTACTCGGCCGCGGAACGTTCGGCATCCGCTGCGTTAAGGATTTCAAACTCGACGCGGTACCGGAGTGGATTCGCAATCTCTCCCGACAGGACTAGAAGAAGTCGTTGTGCTCGGCTCCGTTGGGAGCCGAATGTTGGTAGAAAAAAGTCCGTAAACGGAATCGAGCTCTGTAGGAGCGATACCTTGCTGTCGCTCCTACAGAGCTCGAACTTTCTAGGAGATCGGTTGCTACCAAGATGTCGCTCCTAACGGAGCTTAAGAAGCGGCGCATCGAATCTGGATCAGCCATACATAGCTCAGCTCACAGCTAAACTCACACTTGTTTCCGCGCCTGAGACTGAACCGCCGTGATCGCGACGGCATCGACGATGTCTTCGGCTTTACATCCGCGCGACAGATCGTTGCACGGCCGATCAAGACCTTGAAGGATCGGGCCGATCGCGGTACCTCCCGTGAGGCGTTCGGTAAGCTTGTAAGCGATGTTGCCCGAATTGAGGTCGGGAAAGATCAGGACATTTGCGCGTCCGGCGACATTCGAGCCGGGGGCTTTAGAATCGGCGACCGATTGGATCAATGCGGCATCGGCCTGCAATTCACCATCGATGGCAAGATCTGGCATTCGAGCTTTGACCGTCTTCACCGCCTCGATGACTTTGTCGATCATCTTATGCTTCGCGCTTCCCTTGGTCGAAAAGGAAAGCATCGCGACCCGCGGCTCGACTTGCAAAAGTGCACTACATGAATCCGCCGACGCGATCGCGATCTCGGCGAGTTCGCCTACATCCGGATCGACGACAACGCCGCAATCGGCGTAGATCATCGCCCCTTTTGCACCGAACTTTTTGTCCGGCACGACCATTAGGAAAAAACTCGAGACGATCTTTAACCCCTGTCGAACGCCGATGCACCGGATCGCCGCGGCGACAGTATGCGCGGTCGTATTCGTCGCACCCGCGACCGATCCGTCGGCCTTGCCTTCGCGAACAAGGAGGTTGCCGAAGTAGAGCGGATCTTTCACCGTCTGCTCAGCTTCCTCGAGCGTTTGGCCCTTCGCGCGACGCAGATCGTAATAGAGCGTAGCGATGCGGGCAATGTCTTTCGACTTTCGGTGATCGAGGATCTCGACACCGTTCAGGTTTATGGCCGATTCGTTGGCGAGTACGCGGATCTTTTCTTCCGAGCCGACGACGGTGATCTTAGCAATGCGGTCGCGCATGCAGATCTCGGCCGCATGCAGCGTGCGTACGTCATCACCCTCCGGAAGAATAATGTGTTGAAGGTCGGCTGCGGCCCGTTGTCGAATTTTTTCGAGGATCATACTCAGTGGTCAGTGGTCAGTGGTCAGTGGTCAGTGGTCAGTGGTCAGAACTTGAGCGTTCGATTGGGCGTTCTCCGCACTGACCACTGAACACCGAACACTATCCTACTGACTCCCACAACCGAGAATTTACCACACAACCAAACTCCGTGAAACTTGCACAAAGAGCCCGTTGTTTCTAGACTGATATCACCCAAAGGAAGTAATCGATGAGCACGACGACAGAACCGAAAACCAAATTGAAGCGTCGCGAGAAGCGCCAACTGCGCGGACGGATGGGAAATTTCCTGATGTTCCTGCCGAACATGGCCCGGCTGCTCGGAAGCCTGTTGAGGGACGCTCGGGTTCCGACGGCGGAAAAAGCCCTGTTCGTCGCTGCAATTATTTACTTTATTTCACCCATCGACCTTATTCCCGACGTTTTCCCTTTTATCGGCCAGGTCGATGACATTTACGTGATCGCTCTTACACTTCTACGTCTGGTAAACCGGACCGACGAACGCGTCGTCCGCGAGCACTGGTCGGGCGGCGGCGATATCGTCGCACTCGCTGATTCGATAGCGAGCATCGCCCCGGCGCTGTTGCCCAAACGCGTCAGCCGGGTCCTTTCGTCAAAGGTCGAGCTTGCGCCCGCCGGACAGGTCCTCCGAAGCGTCACCGACCGGAGTGTGCCACTCGTTCGCGAGATCCCTCAGTCGGACGACGATCCGGTCAAGATCGATCCGACATCGCCGATGGCCAGCTAAAGCGGGGCGGCAAGCCCCTGAACGCGATATCCTTACAGTTTTTCTTTGGAGTTTCCCCTTCGTTATCACTATAGTTAGCCAAGCCCGAAAGTCTACGACAGGTTTACTTTGATACTTTATGCGGAACTTTCGCTATAATAGAGCGAAAGGTAAGCACTGATTTATATGTTCGAACGCTATACCGAACGCTCTCGCCGCGTTATATTCTTCGCCCGTTACGAGGCGCTGCAGTACGGCTCGCCGATGATCTCGCCGGAGCATATTCTGCTCGGGCTCATGCGAGAAGATAAAACTATCTCATCAAAGTTCCTTCCATTCCGTAACTCGCTTTCGGTCGATGCGGTTCGCCGTGAGGTCGAGGAACGTATAGTGCTCCGCGATCGAATACCGCAGTCGGCTGAGCTGCACCTTGCGCCGGAAACCAAAAAAATTCTCTTTTACGCAAACGAGGAAAGCCGTCATTTAAAAAACAGACACATCGGGCCCGAGCATCTGCTGCTCGGAATCGTTCGGGAAGAGCGTTCGATCGCCGCCGAGATCCTGGTGCAATACGGTCTGCGTATCCAGGATATTCGCGACGAGCTGGCTCGGCAGAGCGGTTCGCAGACCATCGCTCCGGCGGCAAAAGACAATTCCGCGACACCCAATCTTCAGGAATTCACTCGAGACCTGACGGCAGACGCCGCTCAAGGAAAACTCGATCCGCTCGTCGGGCGCGAGAGTGAAATTGAAAGGCTCGTCGAGATCCTTTGCCGGCGCACGAAAAATAATCCGGTTCTGATCGGCGAGCCGGGCGTTGGAAAGACGGCGATCATCGAGGGCCTCGCGCAGCTTATCGTCGATCGAAAGGTTCCGAGCTTTTTGGAGAACAAACGAATCCTGTCGCTCGATCTGTCGTTGATAGTTGCCGGCACAAAGTATCGCGGCCAGTTTGAAGAGCGTCTGAAGAAGATCATGGCGGAGCTCAGAGAAAGCAGTGACAACATTGTCTTCATCGATGAGCTTCATACCCTTGTTGGAGCCGGTTCGGCTGAGGGTACGCTCGACGCCGCGAATATTCTGAAGCCGGCCCTCTCGCGTGGAGAGATCCAATGTATCGGTGCGACGACGCCTAACGAATTTCGGAAGTCGATCGAGAAGGACCGTGCATTGGAACGCAGGTTCCAGGCAGTCAAGATCGTGCCGCCGAGCGAAGAAGAGACTTTGACGATCTTAAAGGGTGTGGTCAGCCGCTACGAAGCGTTTCATCAGATACGCTATTCGAAAGACGCTCTTGAGGCCGCAGTTTTTCAATCCAGCAGGTACATACCGGACAGGTTTTTGCCCGACAAAGCGATCGACGTACTGGATGAGGCGGGTGCTCGTGCAAAGCTTAGGTTTCAGGAGGAGGGAAAGGCCGAGCCTTCGTGGCGGGAGACGGTCGATAACTGGAAGCGTGCGGCGGCAAACGAAGATCAGCTGATCTCCTATGAGCTCCAGACCCTTGAGGATTCGTTCTTTTCGGTCGAGGTCACAAAGGACGACGTAGACGAGGTGATCGCGCGCTGGACGGGTGTTCCGGTGTCATCGATAAAGTTGGAAGAAGCACAAAAGCTGCTCAATATTGAAAACAAATTGCACGAGCGGATCGTTTCGCAGCGTCCGGCGATCTCGGCGCTTGCCCGTGCCATCCGTCGCTCGCGCGCCGGACTTAAGAATCCAAGTAAGCCGGTCGGCTCGTTCCTGTTTCTCGGCCCGACGGGCGTCGGTAAGACAGAGGTCGCTCGAACACTTGCAGAATATCTCTTCGCGTCCGACCGGGTACTGATCCGATTCGACATGAGCGAGTTCATGGAAAAACATTCCGTGGCAAAATTTATCGGCTCGCCTCCCGGATACGTTGGACATGACGAAGGCGGCCAGCTCACGGAAAAGCTCCGCCGATCTCCTTACTCGGTCGTGCTGTTCGATGAAGTCGAAAAAGCGCACCCCGATCTTTTCAACATTCTGCTCCAGGTCTTCGAGGACGGAATTTTGACGGACGCACAGGGCAACACCGTCGATTGCAAACACGCGATCTTTATCATGACGTCCAATATCGGCGCACGGCTCATCCAGAAACGCGGCAACGTTGGTTTCCAGGCGGGAGGCGATGTGTCGCGGGAAAAGATGGAAGAACAGGTCATGTCGCAAGTTCGGCAGACATTTGCGCCGGAGTTCATAAATCGTCTCGACGAGATAATTATTTTCGATGAGCTGACCGACGATGACCTGTTGCAGATAATCGACCTTCAGATCAAGAACCTTAACCGCATCCTCGAGAACAAGTCACTCAAGGTGCGAATCTCCGACGAAGCGCGGGCGTGGCTGATCGAGAAAACTTGTGCGGACCGCAGCTATGGCGCAAGGCCCCTGAAGCGTGCTTTGCAAAAATACGTCGAGGACGAGCTTTCAGAAGCGTTGATACAGGGTGAGGTCGAGGAAGAAAGCGAGATCGAGATCATCTGCAGTGACGATAAGCTGTCATTTCGACCTGTCGCTGCCGAGCAGCTGGAGAAAGAGTTTTTTCATCAGGCCTGACCGGGGCTTCTACACGATTTCCACGGTGCGTGCTCTCTTTTTGAGACCACGCACCCTTTTTGTTTTCAAGGCGTGGGCTTGTATAATCCCGAGGTTTGTCGGCGACCCGAAAAGGCAACCAGTTTTTGATTCATCGAATCATAGCGACAGTAAAATTTCCGACATTGAAAAGCCGCAAATATTTGTTTATTCTATCGTTTTCGAATTTTGCGACAAGGCGGCTGCCAAGGCTTTCCCCTGAGCTTCACAAATCGCTTTAGTCTGGGACAATTTGTTTTTTATGCAGAGAATCACCGCATTCGGACTTGTTCTTTTTAGTTTCGCCGTTTTTGCAGCGAGCGTGCTGGCCAAAACGGACAGTAATGCGAATACACCCTCAACGGCCGCCGCCAGTCAGCAGATTGTCGAATCCGTAGATATTTCGGGCAATCGCCGCCTTCGGGATGAAGACCTTCTTTACTACATCAAGACCCGGCCGGGCGACGTATACGATCCGGCCGCGCTCGAACGCGATCTTAAAGAGCTTCTCTCGCTGAATTTTTTCGACAAAACGTACACGCGTGTACTGACTACGGACGGAGCCCGCGGCGGCGTCAACGTTATTTTCGAAGTCAGGGAACTGCCGATCGTCCGCGACTTGCAGTTCTCGGGATTAAAGGCCGTGCAGGAATCGGATGTCCTGAAGGCCTTTCGCGAGCAGCGTGTCGGTATTTCAAAAGAGGCGGTTTATGATCCGGTTAAGGCACGCAACGCGACGCGCATCTTGCGTGAGCTGCTCGCCTCCAAGGGATTTCCGAACGCAACCGTAGAGATCAAGGAAGAAGAAGTCTCCGCGACGTCGATCGCATTGACCTTCGATATCGACCAGGGAAACCGTTCTCGCATTATCGATATTCAGTTTGAGGGCAATGAACATTTCAGCGACGGCGAGCTTCGTGGAGCACTCCAGCTCGTCAAGGAAACCGGCATGATCTCGAGATTTAAGGGCTTGGATATTCTCGATCTTCGAAAGCTGCAATACGACCTGCAGAAGAATGTGCGGTCTTACATGTTCTCAAAAGGGTACTTTCAGGCAAGGATCGGCGATCCGGTCGTCGAGGGTCTGGGACTGAAGCGAACTGACTTTATTCCGCTGATCACGCTCCCGCTCCCTTTCATTTCGACCAAAGACGATACGCTTCGCATTACGATCCCCGTCACCGAAGGAAAGATCTTCCGCGTCGGGGAACTCAAGGTCGAAGGCAACTCGATCTTTTCCGAACAGCAGATCCTCTCTTATGTCGGTCTCAAGACCGGTGAGATCGCGGACGGAAAACGATTGCAGGAAGCCGTGTACGAAAGCCTCAAGAACGTGTACGGGCAGCAGGGATTCGTTCAGTATAACGCGGAGTTCGAACCCGACTTCAAGGATAGTCCGGCGAACCCAAACGAGGGGATCGTCGATATCAAGATCGTGATCGACGAAGGGAAACAGTTTACGCTTCGCCGGCTCGAATTCACGGGTAACACGTTCACACGCGATCGCGTTATGCGCCGCGAATTCCTGATCAACGAAGGCGACATTTACAATTCGCGGTATCTCGAGATCTCGGTCGCTCGCCTTAATCAGACGCAATACTTCGATCCTGTCGATAAGGACCAGGACGTCGAGATCAGAACTGACGAAGAACAGGGAGACGTTGATCTTATCGTCAAGATCAAAGAGAAAGGCCGTCAGCAGATCTCGTTCAACGGCGGTGTTTCCGGAATTGGCGGTTCGTTCTTCGGGCTCGATTATTCTACAAACAACCTCGCAGGCCGCGGCGAAGTGTTGTCGTTCTCACTCGGAGCGGGTAATCGGCAGCAGAGTTTACAGTTCACGTACCAGGAGCCTTACTTTCGCAACCGTCCGATCGCGGTCGGTGTTTCACTATTCGCCTCGCGCTACAAGTTCTTTGGCGAAGGCACCTTCCTGACCCAGAACACCGATGTGCTGACCGATCTGTTTAATCCGCTCGGTCAGGTCATTACCAGCGATGCCAACCTCTTCACGCAGACCACGCTGGGCGGAAACATTTTCGCGACCGCACCGCTGTCGGAACTGTTCTTCAAGAAGCGCACATTCACCCAGTTTTCGAGAGTTGGTTTGACCTATCAATTGTCGGCGACGTCGATCGCCGATCCGCCGATCAACGAGTCGACCGATCCGACGCAGCGTATTCCGGTCATTTACGCTCAGCCGAATATTCTTACCAGCCGCGTTACGGCTTCGTTTGTCTATGACACGCGACAGCCGGCGGCGAACGGAATCGACACGGCAAGCGGTTCGCAGCTTGCACTTTCGTTTGCGTTCGCGGGTCTCGGCGGCGACGTTCGGACCTATCAGCCAAATCTGACGTATTCGCGCTTCATGCCGATCAGACACAAGAAATCGAAGACCCCAGAAGTCTTTGCATTTCGCATTCAGGCAGGGACCATCGGCGCATTTGCGACTACAGACACCATCAGAAGTGCGAATTCGATCGCGTTCGTCAGCGGCGTCCCCGTCTACGAGCGATACTATCTCGGAAGCGAGAACGACATTCGCGGTTATAATTCGCGTTCTATCGGGCCTATCGCCCCGTTCGATACATACATCACGGCGAGGAACGTTTCCGTCTCATCGACGATAGCCGGACCCGCTGTGCCCGTCCCGTTCATGACGGCACGGACGCGGGACGAGATTGCGCAACTTGGCCTTTTGACCGGCCCCGACGGTCCGAACGCGGCGCTGCTGAGCAGGAACTTCAGATTCATCGGCGGCGATACCCAGCTGGTCGGAAATTTTGAATATCGCATTCCGCTTTTCGGCCCTGCGACACTCGCAGCCTTTGCGGATATCGGAAGTGTGTTCAATGTACATTCGACGGGTACACAGCGAATAAACAGCGAGTTTTTGCCTGATGATACGTTTATCGGTGCGGGCCGATTGTCGCAGCTTGTTCTGACGAACAATCCGCTCATCGACACGCGGCTCAGCTCTTTCATTCCGGGATTGATGTACTCTGCTCCTGGAGATCGCCTGGTGAGTGCAAACGATTTCCGCACGTTGTGCCAAATTCTGGGGGGGCAGTGTCCGTTCATTAGACTTCCCGACGGTGTGCAGCCGGTCTATATCCGGGGCGAGGTCCAGCAGAATTCACTTCTGCGGGTCAGTGACGCGGCATTCAGCAAGATCGGAGATTTTAAGGCGAGCGTCGGACTCGAATTGCGGGTGCAGGTGCCGGTCGTCAACGTGCCGTTCCGTCTGATCTATTACTACAACCCGAACGCCAAGCTTGGTTTTACCCCGGAAATTCCCGGAATATTTTTGCCGGGCAAGCGAAACGGCTTTCGATTTACGGTTGGTCGAACCTTCTAAGCGAACTGTCTGACAAAATTGACAGCTAATGGACGATTAACTTACTATTTGTTTTCTTTTAAAGAATCAACGGGTCGCAGGCAACAGTTTAAGAGAAAATAGTTTCAAAGAGATAGTCAGACACGAATCCTACAGGTTCACAAGTTTTTAAGGAGCATTACAGAAGATGAAAAGATTTAGTTTCATTGCCGCTAGCTTTATTTTTGCGGCAATAACAGCAGTTACGGCTTTTGGGCAGGCTGCTCAGCCGGCTACGCCGTTTAAGATGGCGGTCATCGACACCGGCGCTTTTGATGCGAAGGACGGCATTACGCGGTATTCAACCGCAATGAATGCACTCGAAGCTGAGTTCAAGCCGCTCGAAACTGAGATTCAGGGATTGGTCAACAAGTACAATACACTCGGCGTGGAAATCAAAAAGCTTCAGGATCAGGTGGCCGCGGGAACTGTTCCCGTGGATCAAAGATCCGCCAACGCGAAAGTCGAGGAATATCAAACCCTTGAGCTGACGATCAAGCGTAAGCAGGAAGATGCGAAGGCTCGTGCCGCTCGCCGCGAGCCCGCGGTGATGGGTCCGATCCGTGTAGAGATCGGAAAAGCTCTTCAGGATTACGCCAAGCAGAGAGGCATTGCGCTGATCCTCGACGCTGCCAAGCTCGACGGAGCCGGCTTGATCCTCGCCTTTGACGAAGCCAAGGTTGATGTAACGAGAGACTTTATCACGTTCTTTAACGCGCGTCCGGCGACGACGGCGACGACTACGGCGCCGCGTTAAGTAGGTTTTATTTTGTTCAGTCAGCAGCCGGTTGAAGTCAGATCTTCTGCTGGCTGCTGACT
>JBDTWZ010000097.1:0-11733 GCA_040006435.1 Acidobacteriota bacterium | reverse complement strand
CTTCGCAATCCACTTGCCGAACCGTATCTGCTTGGGGTTTCGAACGGAGCCGCTCTCGGAACGATGATCGCGTTTGTATTTTTCGAGCAGTTGTTTTTCGCGCGGCCGGTGTTTGCGTTCGCCGGTGCAGGATTAGCAACATTCACGGTTTATCAAATGGCCCGGAGCCGCGCCGGTATGAATGTCGAACGCCTTGTGCTTTCAGGCGTCATCGTCACGACTTTCTTGTCCTCGATCATAGTTCTGTTTACGAGCTTACTCGATGCGGCACGCCTTCGCGGATTTACGTTTTGGCTGCTCGGCGATCTCTCGCAGGCGACGATGAACGGATTCTATCTGACGCTCGGCGCCTCGGTTATCGGAACGATCGTCTTGAGGGCGCAAGCACGCCCATTGAACCTGATGATGATCGGCGAGCGCGACGCAATGGATTTCGGTGTCGAAGTCGGAAGGGTGCGGATGATTGTTTTCGCGATCGCAAGCCTATTAGTCGGAACCTCGGTCGCCGCAAGCGGCTCGGTCGGCTATGTGGGATTGATAGTTCCACATCTTGTGAGGCTCTCTGTCGGGAGCGACAACAGGCTCGTCGTTCCGCTGTCCGCGATCGCCGGTGCGATCTTTGTGGTGCTAGCGGATACGGTTGCCCGGACGGTCATCGCACCGCGCGAGTTGCCAGTCGGCGCGATCACGGCGCTGATCGGAGCGCCTCTGTTCATTTATCTGCTGAGAAGGAATTAATTATTTAATTGCGGAATTACCTAATTACGTAATTAGAAGTCAGAAAGAATGCTTGAGGTCAAAGAAATTTCAGTTTGGTTCGATCAACGCAAGGTCGTCGATGGCGTTTCGCTGGAACTCGCGTCGGGAGAGATCCTCGCATTGCTCGGTCCAAACGGAGCGGGCAAGACAACGGTTCTAAGAGCACTTAATGGCACGGTTCCGTTGAAAAGCGGTGAGATCACTCTCAACGGTACCCGGCTGGGTGGGCTCTCGCGACGTGAGATAGCAAGGAACATCGCCGTCGTCGCACAAGAGAACGAGACGAAGTTTCCGATAACGGTAATTGAGTTCGTACTCGCCGGACGATTCACCCGCGGTGCCGCTTTCGGTTGGGAGACACCGGCTGATATCGAAGCCGCGAACAATGCCCTCGAGATGTGCGACCTCACCGGATACTCAAAACGAGTGATGAACGAGCTTTCGGGCGGTGAAAGACAGAGAGCTGTATTGGCCAGAGCAATGGCGGCAGAGACACGGATTCTTCTGCTGGACGAGCCAACGGCCAATCTTGATCTTGCACATCAGGCGCTGATGTTCAGATTGGTTCGCGAACGCTGTCGCGATGCGTTGTCGTCGGCGATAGTTATTACGCACGACCTGAATCTCGCGAGCGAGTTTGCTGAGCGCGTGATTCTGCTAAAGGCAGGCCAGGTTTTTGCACAGGGAACGACAGATCAAGTTTTGACGCGGGAAAATTTACAAGAGGTTTATGACGTACAAGTGCTGCTCGATGAAAATCCGGCAAGCGGGAAGGTAAGAGTGACAACGGTTTATTGATCGTAGTTCGAAATTCGGGCTTAACGTTGGTTGTGAATTGGGCAAGTGCTATGGAGCAACTAGCCCAACTCGCGAACGACGAACGACAAACGACGATCTTTTTAGACAGGTTCTGCAAAGGAAGTCCGGTGAAATGCCGCCACTGCCCACGCAACCGTGATTCCGTTTTGGATTTTAGATTTTGAATTTTGGATTGTAAGAACCGTCTTCATATGAGGGTTCCGGCGAATCCAAAATCCAAAATCTAAAATCCAAAATCGAAAAGTCGGGAACTTTGCACCGCCTGTCAGGTTTAGAACCATTCTGCGATGGGCAGAACAGGAGAGAAATGAAAACTACAAGAGTATTAGGAGTGATATGTTTTTTGTGTGCGGCTGCGTTTGCGCAAGCCGAGTCTTACGGCCTTGAGGGAAGGGTCACCGACAGCCATGGAAACGCCGTCGCAGGCGCGGATGTTACCGCAATATCCGAAACCGATCCGCGCTATGACCAAACGACGAAGACGAACGCGGATGGAAAATATGCATTTAGCAGGATTCCGGGTGGGGATTATTCTGTCACCGCATCGCACCTTTCCAATGGTGAGTTGAAGACTTCCCCGCCGGTCAGGACGACGGTTAGGTCGAGCAGCGATCCGACAGTACTCAATTTGGTGATCGAAGGGTTCACCGCCATTCGCGAAATAGTCACGATCTCCGCCGATACCGAGCAGCCGATCGAACAGGTTTCAAAAACCGTGAATATCATCGGCGCCGAGGAGATGCGGGATCGGGCGGACATCACACTCATTGACGCGGTCCGCACAATTCCAGGTTTTCGCATTCAGCAGCTTGGTGGTTTCGGAAGGACGGCGTCGATCAAGGCGCGGGGCCTTCGCAATCAGGATACAGCGGTTTTAATTGACGGAATCCGGTTTCGCGACCCCGGTTCGATCACCGGCGATGCGACGCCGTTTCTCAGTGATTTTACATTGACGAGCATCGAACAGATCGAAGTTCTAAGAGGGTCGGGAAGTTCGCTGTACGGCACGAACGCGATTGGCGGTGCACTGAATTTTCAGACGCCGCGTCCCGCACAGGGGTTTCACGGACAAGTGTCGGGAACGGCCGGCGGACTTGGACTCGGAAGATTTAGAACCAATCTTTCCTATGGAACACCGGACAACAAGTTCGGGATCAGCGGAGCGCTTTCGCGAACCGCGTACACCGAAGGCATTGACGGCGACGACAACGCGAGCAATACAAACTTTCAATCGAGGATCGACTATCGGCCATTCTACAAGACTACGCTTTCCGGCCGATTTTTCGTTTCGGACGCAAAGGTGCGTTTGAATTCAAGCCCGGATACCCTCGGCATGCTGCCGCCACCTGCCGGCATCATCATCGACGCTAGCGAAGGATTTAATTTCACACCTGACGTCGACGATCCTGACAGTATTCAGAAGTCGCGATTCTTCGTGGGCCAGTTCGCGGCATCGCATATCGTCAATAGCAAATTAACGCTCAGCGCCTCTTACCAAGGTATAGCCACGAATCGAACGAACGACGATGGGCCGCTCGGCGTTGGGTACCAGAGCGCATATACGAATAGTTTTGGCGGCTCTATTCACACTGCGAATGTTCAGGCCGTCTGGACGGCAAATGCCTCGAATACGTTCAAGGCTGGGTATGAATTCGAGAACGAACACTTTTATAACGAAGGAAGCACACCGAGCGGCACGAGTGATTTCGCAACCGGCGCTAGCCAGCGCAGCAACACAATTTACGTGCAGCATCTGCTTAGCCTGCTCGACGGACGACTGCAATTTGCCGGCGGTGCCCGGGCGCAGGGGTTCAGCCTCAGCCGTCCCCAGTTCAGCGTGACGACCGGACCGTATGCGAATTTCACGCTGTCTCATCCGCCTGCCGCATACACGTTTGACGGGTCGGCGTCGTATTTCATCTCGCAATCGGGAACGAAGCTCCGTACGCACGTCGGCAACGGATATCGCGTGCCGTCCTTGTACGAGCGGTTTGGAACGTTCTTCTTTTCGGGATTTTTCTTTCCGCAGGGCAATCCGGCATTGAAGCCAGAGCGCTCGATCGGGATCGACGCGGGACTGGAACAGTACTTTGCGCGTCAACGCGTAAAAGCCTCGGCGACGTATTTCTACACGCGCATAAAAGACGAGATCACGTATCTGCCTACTGACGATTTTGGCGCTCCCGCATATTACAACTTCGACCGACATTATTCTCGCGGGGCCGAGCTGAGCATCGACATCAAGGCGACCACATCGACCAACGTCTTCGCGTCGTATACTTTCACGAATAGCGATGTACGAAACTTCCGGCGACCGACGATCGCGACGGTTGCTAACAGCGATCGGCGGGCTTTTGGGATACCTGATCATCAGTTCACGTTAGTTGCAACGCAAAGGATCAAACGGTTTTGGGCGAGTGTCGATCTTCTCGCGACCAGTGCGTATCTGGCGCCGGTATTTAGCAGCACGACGTTCGGCCAGTACACATACAGATTCGGCGGCAACCGGCGCGCGGACGCGACCGCAGGCTATACGTTTCGGATTCGAAAAAACAGATACGGTCTGCGTTTGTTTGGGACCATCGAAAATCTTTTTGATAATAAGTATTTCGAGAATGGTTTTCGAACCCCTGGCCGGAACGGAAGAGTGGGACTTGAATTTAGCTTCTGATCTAGTCGCGCCGCGGATCGAACAGGGATCGTATCGGTATTTCTTTTAAGGAAATAGCACCTTGGTGCTATTATCGAAGAACGAGCCACGGAGGTTAGGATTATGAAAAAAGTCGCATTGATTTTTGGCTTGGTTCTTTCGATGGCAATGATCGGCATTGGCCAAGTTCGAACCGTAACGAATTCTACGCTGCAAAAATTTCAGCAGAAACGCCTCGCGGCCGATCGCGACTATCGGGAGAATTACGCGCGATTAGGTTTTCCGTCTCCGGAAGAGTTGGATCGACAGCGGGAATCGGAGTTGGCAGCGCGACTCAGTATTGTCGAGCAGCTTCGAGAAGCGAGGGTTGCGAATGAGAGACTTGAGCTTGAGCGACGGAACCTCGACATAGAAGCCGCTTCGATTGACAATGCCGCCGCAAGGGTCGAAGAGAGCAGGCCTAACGGAGTATATTTCGGAACGTACGGCGGATATTTCGGGAACTACCGTGGCGGATCCTATCCCTACGGTTACTACCGGCGATATCGCGGATATTTTCCAAAGGCGCGAATCTTTAGCGGTGGCGGCTATCGCGCGACGCCGGTGGGTGTGTATCCAAATCCAAGCCCTCGAATGAGACCGATCATTTCAAGGGGCGGGCCTCGCGGCGGGACGCTAATTCGTTCGGGTCGACACTAGCAAATGGATTTTTGAGTTTTGGCGTGACGCGGACTATGATTTCGGTCATTGTTCGCGTTTTTTTATTCACTATGATCAAACAAGGTTGGGAAGCCGTAATCGGCATGGAAATTCATGCACAACTCGCCACCGCGACGAAGATCTTTTGCGGCTGCGAGGTCAATACCGGGTCCGAGCCCAATTCGAATACGTGCCCTGTCTGTCTCGGCTTGCCGGGTGCTCTTCCGGTTCTGAACAGACGGGTCGTCGATCTCGGGGCCCGTGCTGCGCTTGCTCTCGGACTCGAGATACAAGAAACATCCGTTTTTGCCCGCAAAAACTATTTTTACCCCGACCTTCCAAAGGGCTATCAGATCTCACAGTACGACAGGCCATTTTCGGCTAACGGGACGCTGACGATAATGACATCCGAGCGCGATGCCGCAGGCCATGTGTCGGAGTGGAAACCGATGACGATCCATATCGAGCGGATGCACCTCGAGGAAGATGCGGGAAAAAATGTCCACGAGGGTTTGCCCGATGTCGACAGATATTCTTATGTCGATCTCAATCGGGCAGGCACACCGCTCGGCGAGATCGTCACCTCGCCCGATTTTCGAAGCTCGTGGCAGGCGTACGACTACGTCAATCATGTGCGGCGAGTGCTGCAGTGGGTGGGGGCGAGCGACGCCGATATGGAAAAGGGCAATCTTCGTTGCGAGGCGAACGTTTCAGTAAGGAAGATCGGTGAAAGCAAATACAACAACAAGGTCGAACTCAAGAACCTGAACTCGGTGCGTTTCATGCAAAAGGCTATCGAGTTTGAGATCGACCGGCAGATCGCCGCGCACGAGTCGGAAGAAGGTGTTGCGCAGGAGACGCGCTTGTGGGACGAGAAAGGAAATCGAACGCGAGTTATGCGTTCGAAAGAGGATGCTCACGATTATCGATATTTTCCCGAACCTGATCTTCAGCCGCTGAGGGTCACTGCCGGGTTCATCGAGAGCGTAAGATCCGAAATGCCCGAGCTGCCGGACGGGATGCGCGACCGGCTGATGAGCAAATACGATCTTTCCTTTGCCGATGCATCGCAGATAGTTGCCGATAAGGACCTTGCGAGCTTCTACGAATCGACGGCTACCGAGTCCGGCGATCCGCGGGTCTCGGCGAACTTCATTTTGTCCGAGCTCACGCGCGAGATGAACAACTCGGGCAAGTCGTTCGCAGAGTCGCCGGTTTCATCTTCGGGTTTGGCGGAGTTGATCAAGATCCTAGGCGCGGGCTCGATCAACCACAACCAGGCAAAAGAAGTCCTCGTCGAGATGTTCATGTCCGGCAGCGGCGCGGCGGCGGTGATAAAAGCAAAAGGCTTCGAGCAGATCTCGGACGCGGCGTCGATCGAAAAGCTCGTCGACGAAATCATCGAAAGGAACGGGGATCAGGTTGAAGCATATCGCGGCGGAAACGAAAAGCTTTTCGGATTTTTTGTCGGACAGGTGATGAAGGCTTCGAAGGGAAAGGCGAACCCGAAGATCGTCAATGATGTGCTCAGCAGACGGCTCTCGACCTGAGATCCACGGTTAAAGGAAAGATTAGGGAAGAAGTTGTTGAGAGACTTCCGGCCAGAGTCGAAATAGGAATGACGCCAACGGAAAAAAAGATAGTGGTGATCACGGGCGGCACGAAAGGCATCGGTTACGCGATAGCTGAGACGCTTGTGAAGGACGGCAATGCCGTTTTCATTTGCGGCCGGGATGAGAGTGACCTGAACGGGGCGATCGGACGGTTGTTGGTAAAGGGCACGGTTGGTGGGGTCGTTTGCGATGTTCGCGATGAGGTTCAGGTGAAAGCGATGCTTGCGGAATGTGTTCGCGTTTTCGGCGGCATCGATGTGCTCATCAACAATGCGGGCATCGGCTACTTTGGCAAAACAGTGGAAGAAACGAGTGCCGACGAGTTCAGGCGTACGATCGAGACAAATCTGTTTGGTGTCTTTTATGCCTGCCATCACGCGGTACCCTTAATGAAGAAGAGGGGCGGTGGTTATATCATCAATATTTCTTCGCTTGCCGGCCAGAATGCGCATCCGCGGATGGCCGCCTACAACGCATCGAAATTCGGATTGAACGGATTTTCGGAAGCTCTGATGCAGGAAGTTCGCCACGACAATATCAAAGTCAGCTACATTTGCCCGGGTAGCGTGAACACCGATTTTGGGGGTGATATGGCAAGTGATGAAAAGGCGTGGCAGCTTCAGCCCGCGGACATCGCCGAAGTCGTCGTTGACCTTTTGCGTTTCGAGACGCGCGCCCTTCCAAGCAAGATCGAGATCAGGCCAAGCGTACCACCAAAAACTTAAGGCGCGATCATTCCGACGCCACCAACTCGTCAGGCGATCAGGCGATTGATCAACTCCAGCAGCTGCACCGGGTTGTACGGTTTCGTGATGAACGCCGCCACGCCGGCCGCTTCGGCTTGGTCGCGATCGACCTTATCTGCTCTTGAACTGATAAACATTACCGGAATATCTTTTAGCGATTCATCTTCACGCAGAGCCTCGACGAATTCGAAGCCGCCCATTTTCGGCATTTCAATATCTGAGAGAATGATATTTGGCAAGGGTAGGATTTTCAGCTTATCGAGAGCGTCAATTCCGTTCTTAGCGGTTTCGACATGCCATCCAGCCTTCTCTACGACGCGAGATGTCGTTAAGCGAACACTCGGACTGTCATCCACGATCATGATCCTCAGTTTGCTCGACGTGGTGGAGATGCCTGCTGCCCGGCTTACCGGCTCGGGAATAGGAAGGGCGAACGGGCGCGGAATTCGGATCGTAAAGGTCGTCCCTTTCTGGGGCCACGTTTCGATCGCGATCGTCCCGCCGGCGGCAGCGATGCTCTCGCGAACGATGCTCATGCCGACGCCGCGACCCGCGTTTAGATTCAGCTTCTTCGCGGTCGTGAGGCCGGGAAGAAAAATGAGCTCGCAGATCTTGTCTGAGGTCATCTGTTCGGCGTCAGCTCGCGTTATGAGGTTCGAGACGACGGCCTTTTCCAAAAGCGGTGTGAACGCGATCCCTCGTCCGTCGTCAGTAACTGACAAAACAATATACGCATCTTTGCTGCTTACGCGTATCGTGATCTTTCCCACTTCGGGTTTGCCCAGGATACGACGTGTTTCAGGGTTCTCGACGCCATGTACGACGGCGTTCTTGAGCAGGTGAAGAAGCGGCTCGATAAGGACATCGATAAGCTGTGTATCGACTTCCAGCGCACCGTTTTCGACCACCACCTCGGCACTCTTTTCCTCTTCGTCGCATGTCACGCGAACGGTGCGCTGCAAACGATTCGCGATCGAACCAAATTCAACGTGGCGCAGCTTTAGTAGTCTGTCCTGCACTTCGTCGATCAGCGAGCATTGCGCATCGTAAAGGGCTTCGAGATTGGTCTTGACATTGTCGAATGCCGTGTCGATGACGGTCGCATCTTTCACAGCCTCGGCAAGCTCGTACGCCGCCGGGTTTGACTCGGCGGCCGTATCGAAATGCGTCAGACCCGTTTCGCTTTTACGTGATTCGACCTTTCCGCTCGCGGCGAGAAGGCGAAGGCAGTTGTGATGTGACTCTTCAACTTGCTGATCAAGCTCCGCGAGCCGCTGCTCGAACGCGGACCGGCTGGCGAAAAGATCGCGCATGTTTCGTACAAGCTCATCGACCCGGTTCAGCGACACGCGAACTATCGAGTTGGTCTTTCGTGGCGCGGCGAAGAAGTCTGTAGCTCGCCGCTTGGGTATTACTTTTACGCTCGGGGAAACGACGACCGGTTCGTCGCAAATCCGATCCGACGACGACGAGATGCCGCCCAATACTTTCCCGAATTCCTCGTACAGGGATTCAATCTTGGCGTCGACCTCGGACGAACCTTCGGCGCTCGACAAAGATTCTAGACACTCGGCAGCATGCAGTAAAAGACGGACTATATGGACGTTCAGATCTGCGTTCTTTTCGGAAAGCCGGTCGAGCAGATCCTCGACCCGATGAGCGAGATCCGACAATTTTCTTAGTCCGACGACGCCCGCCGCACCCTTGAATGTATGGGCGCTTTTTTTGATCTCCCAGAGGGCTTCCCGATCTTTTGGCCGAGTGGAGAGCACTTCTAAATTCAACTTGATGCTCTGCAACAGAGATGCGGCTTCCTCGTTGAAAACCTCGAGAAGTTCGGAATCGGCTTCGATGTCCTCGCTTTGTTTGCTTTCCGCCGAGTCGCCGTCGGTTGAGTTGTTCTTGCTGGCGCGTAAAATTTCGAAGGACTCTTCAACAAAGTCTCCGACATCACCCGCCGGGGCTAGCTCCTTAGCTTTGTAGTGTAAAAGCGAAACTTCGAACTCCGAGATCTGATCCAGCAAGCTGAGAGTGCGAGGGTCGGAGATCGGCTCGGTTTCAGCAACGAGCAGCATTAGCCAGGCTTCGAGCGCATCGGCTGCTGCGATTACGTCGTCGTCGCCGGTCTGTAAGACCTGCGAGTTCAATTGACGCGCGAAGTCGAGCGGAGCTTGAAGGTGCGCCGGACGGACGCCGCCCTGTAAGTGAACCAGGACACCGCCGCGGATCGCCCCGAGCAGCGATTCGGCTTCATCGATGACAGCTTTTGATTGCGCAGTTACCACGACGGACGGTCATACCTCACCTAACTCCGGGACTTCGCCGCTAAGGTACATTTCGACGGCTTTCATCAGGGTTTCCGGTCCGAACGGTTTAGTTATATAACCCGTCGCACCTGCCATCCGGCCGCGGACCCTGTCGAAGAATCCGTCCTTGCCGGAGATCATCACGACGGTCACGTCCTTGGTAGCGCTATTGTTGCGAATGTGTTTGCAAACCTGATAGCCGTCCATCCGCGGCATTGCGATATCGAGGAGCACCAAATCCGGGACAAAATGCTCAAGGCGTTCCAGAGCCTCTACGCCGTCGTTGGCGCACATCACCTCGTGTCCACATTTTTCCAACTTACCGGCTATCAATTTTCGGACAGTGGGACTATCGTCTACGACCAAAATCGACTTACCCTTCGGCATCTTTAGGTAAGCTTCTTCCTGGTTTTTAATTTCTCCGAGCCGAATCAAGAGGGAATTCACCTGACCGCTCAGAACCACATTGTTTGGGCTCAACTTGGATGCTTCGAGCAAACAGGAATAACCTAACTGAAGATTTCGAAGATTGAGATGGCCGAGGCCGAGGGTTATCAACTCATCCGGGCCGAAAACGCCCCTCGGACGGCTTCGTTCCATTTCTTCGACAGCCCGCCTCAGTATCAGCTTATTCGAGTCCTGATTGGCGAGCAGCAGTTCCAGATCCGAAAGGGTTAGCACTGCCAGGCATGATCGGCAGGAGATAACTTGTGGATCGTTAGTCGAGCCGCAGAATGGGCACTCGATTGACTCCGCTTTGACGGTGAGGACCTCGTCGGCTTCGATGAAGGTTTTAGCCGACGGCTCACTCGATAGCGTGTCTCTTTCCGGCAGTGCGTCCACCGGCATAGTTATGGGTGGATCTGAATTCTCGTCCGACAATTCGGCTCTCTCATCGGATCCGAGGGTGTCGGGTCGTATCGCCTCTGGCGACAGGTCGTAACTGATCGCAATGGTTTCGTCCTGCGGATCGACATAAGGAAGATCGGGCTCGGAAACCTCTTCGGGCATGGCCTCGAAGTTAGGATCGTTCAGTTCACCGTCGCCTGTCGCCGCTTCATCAGGCTCCGTAATTTCTTCCGCAAACGAAGCAAACGGCTCCGCGACGATCTCAGCGTGTTCATTCTCATATTCTTTCTCGGGCGTGCTCTCAATTGCCGTTTCGAATTTTGTCTCTACCACGCTTGTAAAGGCAGCCGACATTTCGGGGCCCTGCGTCGCAGTCTTGTCGGTCGTTGGCTCAACCGAATGATCGAAGTTGTCCTGACGTCTGTTCTCCTCCGCATAAACGTCGTTTCTTGAGCTCTCTGCGTTGGCCGCTTCGGCTGTTCCGAAAATCGACAGCAGCGAATCGCGGCCGGCTTTCGCTGCAACGTTCTCAGGGTCGATGACCAGAATGCTTTCGAAACATCTTATTTTTTCGTCGAAGCCCTCCGACAGGTGGGATTTCATCGTCCATGCTTCGATCGAGTCAGGATTGACGACCAGGAGCGAATCGAGGATCGTGACAGCCTCGGAATGACTACCCGCGACGACGGCCGATTTCGCTTCAGTGAGACGTTCCTTGAGGATGCTCGCCCGGGCCGCTTCAAGCGCGGCCGCTGCCGCGTCGTTTCCGGGTTCGAGCTCGAGGGCCTTTTCAAGCAGTGAGACCTTTACCTCAGGGTTATCTGAAAGAGAAGCCATCCACATCCATGCGATCGCATTTCGCTCGTCATATTCAAGTGCGGTCTGAAAACACTCGGTGGCGAAATCCTTCTGCTTTTCCTGGGAGGCGTCGATGCCACGCTGAACGAACGTCCTTGATAGCAGAGCGTTGGTCGCGATTCTCCACTCGGTGGCGCGCTTATTTTCAGGGTTGATTTCGAGGACATGATTCAAGAAGCCCAAAAGCTCTTCCGGGTATTCGCTGATCGATGCCAGCCAGAGCCATGCGTTTTCGATTCGCGGGTCAAGCTCGGTGGCTCTTAACAATGACGTGCGGGCCTGAGCTCGATTGCCAGCCTGTGCAGCTTTGATCCCCTGGTTTAGCACAGTTTTTACTTCAGTCGAATTCCCGTTTTCCAAGATGCCGGTTTCGTCGGCGAGCGGTGGAGCGGAAACGGTCGTATCAATTTCTAATCTCATAGGTGGTGAATGTA
>JBDTWZ010000096.1:0-12009 GCA_040006435.1 Acidobacteriota bacterium | reverse complement strand
ACCTTGACGGCCTTAATGTCGAGAGCCGCGTCTCTCAGCACGGCATCGAGAGAAACTTCCTTGAGCGGCAGGCCGCGGTCTTCAAAGCCCAGGCGTCCTGCTTGCCCGGTCTGAAACTGAATGTGGTGACTGGCAGCGTCGCCGTCCACGGCGAGGGTCCAAAGAGGAAGTGTTGCGTCGATGCGCTGGCGGCGGTCTTCCCCGTGGAACGAGCCGCCGCTAGACCGAAGGCCCTTGATAACTACGTCAGTCTTCGCGGAACTCTTGTTCGGGGGAAGCTTGGGAATGTTGTCGCGTCCGGAGGAGTCGATCAGAACGTGAATGTTCGGGCTCTCCACCTCCGAATCGGTCACGATGTATGAGCCTCTGATCGCCTGTGCAACGTCGATTTCCCTCAAGGCTTCGTCAAACCGTCCTCGATTTGACAACAACAGAGCCCACCACCAATGCGCCGTGTCGTTGTTCGGATCCAGCTCAATGGCTGTCGCAAGGTCTTTTTCCACTGACTGAAAATCCCAGTCATCAAAGAACGTCAGTTCCGCCCTCGCAACGTATGCTTCTGCCAGGTAGGGATCAAGCTCCAACGCTCTATTGATGAATTCCTTGACCTTTCCAGGTTCCGAATATGGAAGTGCCCGGGCCATTTGTGCGTAGGCGGGCGCAAAATTAGGGTCGAGCCGAATGGCTTGTTCGAGATACTCGACGGCTTTTTTCGCATCTGCTTGAGATCGCTTCATCGTCAGATTCCTTCCTTGCAGATAAAGCCGGTAGGCCTCTTCGTTTGTCGTTCCGCGCTTCGCCTGCCTACCGGTGACGGTGATTCCAAATAGTGTCCTCAGTTTGTTGCCGATCTCACCCGCGATCGCATCCTGCATCGTAAAAAGATCGGCCGTGTCCCTTTCGCTCTTGTAGGTTTCGTCAATTTGCCCCGTAGCAACATTGAACAACTGCGACGTAATGCGGATCCTGCCGCCGGCAATTTGATAATTCGACGCAAGTACATAATCGACTTTCTGTTCACGCCCTGCCGCAAGCGGATCCTGTGCGATATCCGAATACTGTCGGGTCGCGCTGAGCGGCCGAACGATAAGGCCTTTCATCGGGCCGAGCGCGTGGATCAACGATTCGGCGATGCCCATCTCATAGACCTCGTCGCGCTGCGCTGCATTGACAGGTCTGATAGGCAGGACAGCGATCGAGGTAACCTTATTCGGGCTCTTGGCGGGGTTGGATCGAAAATTAAAGGACAACAGGACAATCAGAGACACCGCTGTCAGAAAGCCGACGGTGAAAAGAACGACCCTCGTTCTGTGCTTCGGTTCAGGGGCCGGCGCAAGTAACGTTTCAGATGAAACGGCCGGGACCAGATCGGCAACATTCACCAGGTCAAGAGAACCTGGTTCGGGATGATGCTTATTCCCGCTGAACGCAGCCTTTCCGTTTACGTTCTCTTGTTTCGACCCTTCCGGTTCATGAACCTCGGTTACGTCGGCAACAAAGCGATAACCTTTTTTCGCCACCGTCTCGATAAATTTATCGCCACTGTCGTTTTCACCAAGAGCACGCCGAAGGGTGTGGATGACCCGCGTAATATTCTGTTCTTCAACAAACGAATCCGCCCATACCGATTCGAGGAGTTCGTCTCTTCCGACAAGGTGGCCCCTGCGCTGGATCAATAGAGCCAGCACGTCGAAGGCTTTCGGCGTCAGCGGGATGGGGGAGTTACGGCGAAGCAATTGGCGCTCTGCGACATTGAGTCGGAATGATCTGAAGTCATAAAAATGTCTCTCTTCGCCGTTCAAATCAGACTCCGACAAATCAAGGACAAAACTAGGACTTTTCTCAAAGGACATCTCGAACCTCCGACCCTTAGTGTGGGGACTGCCCGAGTAAAAGTCGGCAGTTCTAATGTTCGGTTAAACGCGCAGAATGGAATAACGCCTGCAGTATACACCCGACGCAAAATTGCAACGAGGAAAATCCGATCTAAACAATAGTTAGGCGGCTGTCACTTAAACGGGTGCGGCGATAGCGAAAACGCCCAAATGTTGCATCCACTCAAACAAAGGAGACTCTATATGTACAAGTCAAAGATCTTAATCATCGCGTCTATCGTCTTTATGTTCCTGATGGGCGCGTCTGCCCCGGTCTATCTACAAGACCGAGGCGGGCGTCTGCTCACTACGCCGATTGGCGATAGTGCTTTCGAGGTGGTGGGACAGGTCGGCAACCTATCTCCCACTACCTCCAAACAATATGGCTACCTATCCTTCATCAATGGTCTGATCGCAGATCAGATTTTCACGACTGCCGACCCCACCATGCAGAACGAGAGTACGGCACTGTTCACATTCTTCACCGATGCGACGACGGAGCGAGTAATCGCCAATGGTCGCCTCCGCATCGTCAATCGCGTGGGGACAACGACCATTTACTTTGACGACACACCGGACGGAACTTTCACCAATCGCGACTCGTTCCGCGATGGCGTCCCCGTTCTCACTTTGAATTACCGACAGCAAGTGATCCTCGACACAGGGGACGGAGGAACTTTCACTGTCGTTAACCTCCTCACGGTCGTCTCAATGGAACCTTTTGAGATTGGTGGTGAGAGATTGCGACTCGGAAAGGTAAGGGATCAGTTCAGACAATTCTACAGCGGCGCTCCGCCCACAGACACTCCCGCATTGAGCGGCGTGTTCGCCGGTTATACAGTTGCTATCGAACCGAAGAGACCAGAACCGGAATAGATCACTCGCCCAATCCTGGGTTTAATAGGATTGATATAACAAGGTCGGACACGCCGGCAAGCTGTCCGGACGCCATTCGAAACAACCGATTTGTTTCACAGGATTCGTGCGCGTCGAAAGCTTTCGGCGTCAGCAGGACCGGGAGTTACGGCGAAGCAATTGGCCCTCTGCGACATTGAGTCGGAATGATCTGACCTCATAAAAATGTCTCTCTTCGCCGTTCAAATCAGACTCCGACAAATCCAGGGCACCGGTCAAAAAGGAGATATCAAAATGAAAAGCAAAACTCTATCGACAATATTCACAGCACTTGCGCTATTGACGCAATTGCCGGCCGCCGCACATCCACAGACCCACAGTTTTACGCCGAACTCACCGACGAGCTTTTCGGTTTTCAGCCTGCCGCAAAACATCGGCGGGCCCGTCAACTCGGGGGACAGCGAAAACGCAGCATTTGTTGCGCCAAACGGGTTGAGTCTTTATTTTTCGAGCAATGCCCCAGGTACTCTCGGCAGCATAGACCTTTGGGTTTCGCAGCGTCCGACACCCACCTCGGCCTGGGCTGCGCCGCAAAATCTGGGCGCGATCATCAATACCGCCGGAGTTGATAATATGCCGGCTCTGTCGGCTGATGGACTGACGATGTTTTTCAACAGCAGCGGTCGTCCGGACACACTTGGCGGAGCGGACATTTACATGACGACAAGAACAAATCCGAATGATGATTTCGGCTGGACTGCGCCCGTCAATCTCGGAACGATCATCAATACATCTGCCAACGAAATTGGTGCGGGATATTTTGAAGACAAGGCAAACGGGACGGCAATTCTTTATTTCAGTAGTGACCGGGCGGGCGGACTCGGCGGTGAAGACATCTATCAAAGCACACGCACCGCGGACGGCACGTTCAATCCCCCGACGAATGTTGCGGCACTGAACAGCATTTCGGAAGATCGTCGCGCGCAGTTAAGACGCGACGGTTTAGAGGTACTTTTTGATTCGGACCGGAGCGGGTCAGACGGACGGGATATTTATGTTTCAACCCGTGCATCCGTTTTGGCTGAGTGGAATCCGCCCGTTAACCTCGCCACCGTCAACTCGTCTGCCAACGACCAACATCCGTCTCTCTCGTCCGACGGCTCTATTCTCTATCTCGTCTCGTCGCGGGACGGTTCGCTCGATATTTACACAGCCGTCCGCACAAGTGTTAACCGTACGGCGACAGCTGATTTTGACGGCGACGGGCGAGCTGACATTAGCGTTTTTCGTCCGTCGGACGGCACCTGGCACATTCTTAATAGCGGCACAAACACTTATAGTGTCCAGCCGTTCGGCGCAAACGGCGACAAAATCACACCCGGCGATTACGACGGCGATTCACGCACAGACTTTGCAGTTTTCCGCCCGTCAACCGGCGATTGGTGGATCAACAAAAGTTCGGATGGATCGGTTTCAACATTCAAGTGGGGCATTTCGACCGACAAACCCGTACCTGCCGATTACGACGGTGACGGGCGCACAGACATTGCCGTTTACCGCAACGGAACTTGGTATATCGTCCAAAGTTCCAACGGCAGTCTCAATTATCAGCAATTCGGTTTAGCAAGCGATGTTCCGATAACCGGAGTTCAATAACACCGATTGGAGCGCAAGCGTCCCCGTTTGCGCTCCAATTTTTGCGCCATCCATAAAAAAGACCGCTGATTTCAAAAAACGTCGCTAAAAAACGTCGCGCCAATAATTAGAGGGAAAATCCGTCGGCTTAAAAGGAGAAACGAAATGAACGCGAATTACAAATCAATAGTCAATACAAATCCGCGGCAGATTTTTTCAGCCGTCTGTTTATCGGTATTTTTTTTCGTTGCGGCAGCTAACGCCCAAACGCCGCCGCTTCGCGCCAACGGCAAGATCGCCTTTACCAGCGACCGCGATGGCAACCGCGAGATTTATATGATGAACAACGACGGCACGGGACAGGTTCGATTGACGAACAATCCCGGCGCGGATAATCCGCCGGGCGGACCGAGTGATGAGGAGCGCGCGAAAGGCAAAACGTATTTGTGGGGCGAGGCAAGTGACTTGAACGGCAATCGTGTCGAGTCTCGGCTGCAGACGCCCGAGGGCTACACCATCACGGCTCTCGCGGCGCTGAACATCGCACAGAAAATTCTCGAGGGAAATTTCAAACCCGGTTTTCAGACACCGGCGAAAGCCTACGGCGCAGATCTCGTGCTGGAGATCGAAGGGGTCGAGCGACAGTAAACCAATTTGATGTCGGCCGCCTGCGGCAACTATGAGCGATCAGACGAGAGCTTTGAAATTTCGCCGCTGGGCCCTGAGGTCGATCATCAGGCGGACGAAGCCTGGATGGCTTCGGATATTTTCCAGGTTTGGGTCGATGTCGAAATAAACGGCATTCGGAAAGCCGTTCTCCGCCGCGGTTTCGAGCCATTCGATCGACTTCTCAGATTTATTCATCACGGCGTATGCAGCAGCAATATTGTATGCGGTGTGATGAAAATGTCCATACCCCTTTCCGATCTGATCGGCTCGCGCAATAGCGGCCTCGGCCTCCGCCGCTTTCCCTCGTTTGGCGAGCAGTAGAGCCTTCACACTCGTAAAGCTGCCGCCCTCGTCTTGCGGAAACCGGCTCAGATATTCGTCTACAAGTTTCTCCGCCTTGTCCACGTGCCCCGTCTGGATCAATGCCTCCGCAATGCTGCGGTCGACCAGAAGCGGCGTAACGTCGCGGGGAATCGTTTTGAAGATAGCGATAGCCTCGTCAAATTTTCCCTGATATGCGGTGTACACGCCGACCCTGAACCGCGCCAATGTATTGTTCGGATTTAGTTCGAGCGCTCTCCGAACCTCTGCGTGTGCCTCGTCCAGCAAACCGATGTGGGAATAGACCAGCGACAACTGATGATGGGTTTCGTCCAGGTTGGGGTCGAGTTCGAGAGATCGTTTATAGGAGCGAATCGCCTGTTCGTGGGGAAACCCTTTCGTATTCGTCCAGAGAATGAGCCCACGTGCAAAGTGGGCCTCGGCCAGATCGGGATCGAGTTCGAGAGCTTTTTCAATCGCTACTTCCGCCTTCTCGTGGAAAAGTTTCGTCTCAGCTCCGGAGTTGTACTTGAACGCCATTGTGTTGTAGGCGCGCGCCAACTGGGCAAAGGCTTCGGCAAAGTTTGGATCCATGGCAACGGCCTCTTCCAGATCCATGATCGCGGCCGAGGTGTCTTCGCGATTTTCACTCGCGACCCGCACCTTGCCGCGGACGTAAAGATCGTATGCGGGCGAGCGACTGTGATCGGTTGTAGAATTTCGAGAGGAAGGCGTTTCAGAATTCGTCGAAGCCGAAGAAGGTCGCGTATCGGACGTCTGCACTCTGTTCATTACGAGCCAACCAGCAAAACCGAGGGCACCGATCAATCCCGCGACGGTCGTCGCCTTGCGGTTAAGTCGGTTCGATGGGGTCGGCGAAGGGGTATCGTCGCTCAAATCCCGCAAACCGGGTGCATGTAGTCCAGTGTTCCCGGGTTTGCCGTGGATTTTCTCGGCTGAGCCGTTTTCTAAAGCCGTC
Organism: Acidobacteriota bacterium; assembly: GCA_040006435.1. Taxonomy (GTDB): domain Bacteria; phylum Acidobacteriota; class Blastocatellia; order Pyrinomonadales; family Pyrinomonadaceae; genus OLB17. The sequence goes on along the minus strand of JBDTWZ010000096.1, from coordinate 5,676 downwards.
GGGCTGATAGCACCATCCTCTCGGCGGACCTCAGCGATGAAACGATAACCGTGCTTGGGAACGGTTTCGATATATTTCTGCTCGCCCGGTTTTTCGCCAAGAGCGTGTCTAATGGCATGGATGGATTTGTTGAGGTTGTTCTCCTCCACTGCCGTATCGGGCCAGATCGCATCGAGCAGTTCGTTCTTCGTCACCAGCCGCCCTTGATTTCGCACAAGAAAGACGAGCATTTGAAACGCTTTTTCTGGTAGCGTTCCGTTTGTGACACCATCGGAACGCTCGAATCGATGCTGACCGACATCCAGACGGTAAGGGCCGAATTCGTATATTTCCTTCTCGTCACTCAACATAGCGCGGCACAAAAACAACCGGAATAGAGACAGAATAAAAAATTCAGAAAAACGGAAATACGCCTTAAGACTATTTCGATAACATCCCGCTCAGTTCACAAAAAGGACCGCTATTCCAGTTGGCTGAAACGGCTAAGTTTAGCGCCAATACATCGCCGGGAACAATAGTCTTGTTTCGCAGTGATTGTGTACCCCAACAGCAAGTTCAGATAGGAGGAGATTATGAAATTGATCACGTTGAGAAAAGCATTGATAGTTGCTCTCGGCTTTGGAGCACTTATTGTGGGATTTAGTGTGTATGCGGCGGTTAACGTAACGATCGCCGATGGCGTATTCGCAAATTTTGAGGAGTTTGGCGGCCCTGCCTCAACCAGAATGCGGACGCTGACGATAGCCCCTGGTGAGGTTCTCGGTTGGCACAACCATCCTGGCGTGGGCGCGTACACAATCGTCAAACAGGGTACATTGACCGTCGAGGATGGCTGCGGTTTCGATACGGTTTATACGCAGGGGCAGGCCTTTCTCGAGCCCGCAGGCCGCGTCCATCGAGGGAAAAATCTGACAGCCGACCCGGTCATCACCGCGCAAACCTTCATCGTTCCGCTTGGAACTCCATACAGCATAGAAACTGGACCGGCTTGCGGTCGCCCGCTTAGAGTCGGGGAATGTAAGGGTGGCGGCTGGGCACAGTTTAACTATCCGCGGTCGTTCGACAGTCAGGGCGACTGTATGCAGTTCGTTATAAACGGCAAGTGATCTCGGATGATCTGGCCCGACGGTTAGCCGGCAAACCCAAACGAAGCGTATCTGCCGGCAAGCTTAGCTACATAAAAACGCAGAGGAAATCATTTCCCCTGCGTTTTCTTCATCCGATCGATAAATGAAAACTAAACGTCCAGATTTCTGACGTCGAGAGCATTGTCCTCGATAAACTTTCGTCGCGGTTCGACCTGATCGCCCATCAGCACGGTAAAGATACTGTCGGTTTCGATGGCATCCTCGATCTTGACCTGCAACATCGTTCGCTTTTCCGGGTCCATCGTCGTTTCCCAGAGCTGTTCCGGATTCATTTCGCCCAGGCCCTTGTAACGCTGGATCGCGAGATCTTTCTTGGCCATGCCGGTAACTTTTTCGAGCAGTTCGAGGCGCGAGTCGATAGCCTCGCTCTTCCCGTTCTCGCCAACGACGAACGGAGCTGGGAGGTCGTCGACGAGGACACGCATGAGCTCAACCGACTTTTGAAATTCGACATAGCTTGCGAGGTTCCAATCGACGTTCACCATCTGCCCGTTCGGATAGGTCACGATCACTTTCCAAAGACCGTGTTCGTCGTCGTGCGAAAGCTCGGTGTTGTAATTGGCGGCGGCCAACCTTCCTTCGACGCTGGCCATTAATTCCTGTTCGCCAAAAACCTTGCGCAGCTTCAGGTTGCTTTTGGTTATGACGCCGTCCTTGCCGGCAAAAGCTTCGAGGAGAATCTCGACAAGCTTTGAATCATTCAGCACTCGTCGGGCGAGGCGCTCGGAATAATTCTTGAACTCCGTCGTCTGCTCTAGTGCTTTTGCGAGCTCGCGTCCCTCGATCAGTTTGCCGTTCGCTTCGATCTTGACATCGGTCGTGCCCATTCTCATCAAGTATCGGAACATCCCCTTTTCATCCTTGATGTATTCCTCTTTCTTTCCGCGTTTCACTTTGTAAAGCGGCGGCTGGGCGATGTAGACGTAGCCGTTCTCGAGCAGCTCGGGCATCTGCCGGTAGAAGAACGTGAGAAGCAGCGTTCGGATATGGCTGCCGTCGACGTCGGCGTCGGTCATCAGGCAGATCTTGTGATAGCGGAGCTTTGCGACGTCGAAATCGTCTTTTCCAATTCCGGTTCCGAGAGCCGTGATCAACGCCTTTATCTCACCGTGGCCGAGCATCTTGTCGAAACGGGCCTTTTCGACGTTAAGGATCTTACCCTTGAGCGGGAGCACAGCCTGGTTTTTTCGGTCACGACCCTGCTTTGCCGAACCGCCTGCGGAATCACCCTCGACGATATAGATCTCAGACAACGCCGGATCCTTTTCCTGACAATCAGCGAGTTTGCCCGGAAGAGTCGAAGTTCCAAGGGCGCTTTTGCGGACGATCTCGCGAGCCTTTCGCGCCGCCTCGCGGGCACGTGCCGCGTCGACCGCCTTGCCGACTATCTTCTTTGCGACGTTCGGATTCTGCTCGAAAAACTCGCCGAGCTTTTCGTTGAGGAACGATTCCACCTGGCCTTTGACTGGCGAGTTGAGCTTACCTTTGGTTTGCCCCTCAAACTGGGGCTGCGGGATCTTGACGCTGATAATAGCGACCAACCCTTCGCGCACGTCATCGCCCGAAAGCGTCACTTTCGCGTTCTTTGTCATGCCTGAGCTTTCCGCGTAGTTGTTGATCGTGCGTGTGATCGCACCGCGAAACCCTGACAGATGTGTTCCGCCGTCCACCGTATTGATGTTGTTCGCAAAGGAAAAGATCTTTTCGTCGTAGCTGTCGTTGTATTGCATCGACACCTCGATCGAAAGATCGTCGGCGACTAGTTCAAAATAGAGCGGATCCTCGTGAAGCGGACTCTTGTTCTTATTGAGGTGCTTTACGAATTCGGCGATGCCGCCCTTGTAGTAAAACTCGTGCGACTTTTCTTCTTCCTCGCGTTCGTCTTTGATAAAGATCCGGATGCCCTTGTTCAGAAACGCCTTTTCGCGAAGCCGCTCCGACAACTTTTCAAAACTGTAGACCGTGGTTTCGAAGATGCTCGAATCCGGCCGGAACGTTATCTTTGTGCCGCGTCTGGTCGTCGTTCCAGTTTGCTTCAACGGACCGACCGGTATTCCGGCTTCGAACTCCATTTCATGAGTCTTCCCGTCACGCCAGATCTCGAGTCTCAAATACTCGCTTAAAAAGTTGACACAACTGACACCCACACCGTGCAGGCCGCCTGAAACTTTATACGAGTTCGAATCGAACTTGCCGCCGGCGTGCAGGATCGTCATCACGACCTCGGCGGCCGAGCGGCCTTCCTGCTTGTGAATGTCGGTCGGTATGCCGCGTCCGTTGTCGATGACCGTGACCGAGTTGTCCATGTGGATCGCTACCTCGATCGTGTCGCAATAGCCCGCCAGTGCCTCGTCAACCGAATTATCGACAACCTCGTAAACCAGATGGTGCAGTCCGATGTCACCGGTCGAGCCGATGTACATTGCCGGGCGTTTACGCACGGCGTCGCGCCCCTCGAGGACGGTAATCGAATCTGCACTATATTCTGTCTTTGCTTTAGCCAATTTATAACCCCTGTTTAAGTCCTTAAACTTCCAAATCTATAAATTTTTGATCGGAAAATATCGGTCTGAATGATGTGTCCGAGTGGTGAGAAAAGTCACCCAAAATTGATGCTTTATTCTAGCATCTTGAGTGGCTTTTTTACAGTTGGTGGAACGCCGTTCTAGGCAGCCTTTCCCGAACCGTTTTCGATCCAGAAAACAGCCGCTCCAGCACCGACTTTTTCAACAAAACTCTCTTTCGAGGTTGTCACGAAAGTCTGTGTTTTCCCGTGTAGAAACTCCAGTAGCTGACCGATTCGGCGATAGTCCAATTCAGCGTCGAGATCGTCGAGCAGGAACAGAGGATATTCGCCTCGAGTGGCATTGAAAACCGAAATGTTCGCGAGCTGCAGGATCAGCAGGGCGCTTCGCTGTTGGCCGGAGGAACCAAATTTTCGCAGATCGTGGCCGTCGAATAGGATTTCCAGGTCGTCTCGATGCGGTCCGATAAGCGAGTGGCCGGCGATTGTTTCCGCCTGGACTCGCAGCTTCAGCCGCTCATCGATCAACCCTTCGTAGTCTGCAAGATCGCCTTTACCCTCCAGGGATGAAAGGTAGCGTATGGTAACTACTTCTTCGCCGAAAAGTCGCGTCTCCAGCGCTTCATTCAAGCGTTCGACAACCCGGACACGGCCCTTATGGATTCGGGTTGCGAGGGTTGTTAACTGCTCGTTCCAGGGCGCGAGCATCTCGACGATCTTATCTAGCGGAAATTCGTCGTCCCTGGCTCTCTGTAGCAGAGAGTTCTTTTGCTTGATGACGCGGCTGTAATCTGCAAAGGTCTGCACGAACGGGGGATGTAGCGAGACAATCGCGTCATCCAAAAAACGTCGACGCGACTCGGGGTGACCTCGAATAATTTCGACAGCGTCAGAATTGAAAACCACTGCATGAAGCTCGCCGAGATACTCATGAAGGGTTTGCTTTTTTCCGTTTATGGACAGGATCTTTGAACTTGGCTGGATCGCAACCTGGATCTCGTGGCTTATCTCTTCTGACTGTCGAACGGTCCCACGAACTATCGCGAGGTCTTTCCCAAAGCGAATTGCTTCTTGCGGCTTTGCGGTCTTGAACGATTTGGTGGTAGAAAGGAGATAGATCGATTCGAGCCAATTGGTTTTCCCCCGGCCATTGTCTCCAGAAAGGATATTTAGCCCGTCCGAGGGTGCCAGCGATCCGTTAAGATTGCGAAAATCCTCAACCTCCAGAGATTGGAGCAGCATTGGAAAATATTAACACGTAACCAGGGTCCCTTCCGACGCGGCCACCCGTTGCAACTCTAAAAGACTCAAAGTCGAGGTTTTTGCCCCCACCGGCGAAATAATTCTGGAGTAAATCTCAATTCACCGTTTATTTAAAATAGAGAGTGTTGAACACTCTTTAACACCACCTCTCCTTTCGGCCGCTACAAAATGTGTAAATCCTTGTTTTTATTCTGGCTTGTCCTACTTGTCACTTCGGCGGGGTTCTCGCAGCAGGCCTTAAAACCAGGCGCGACGGCTCCGGAATTTTCAGGTCAATCATTAGACGGGAAAATCTACGATCTCGACCAACTTCATGGCAAGGTCGTAGTTTTGACGTTCTGGTCGACGAGGTGTGCGATCTGCCATAGCGAAATACCGAACTTGAACCGGGTCGCCGATCGATACAAGGACAAGGACGTTGTTTTCCTTGCGGTAACCATGGAAAACGAGGCAAAGGTAAGCCCCTATCTCAAACGCAATCCTTTTAACTTCAATATTCTACCGAACAGCTTCGGCGTAATGCTTAAGTACGCCGACAAGGATCGGTCGGGAAATATCAATATGGGGTTCCCGGCGCATTTTCTTATCAACCGCAGGGGATTGATCGCGTTGCGGACCGACGGCTGGGACAAAGCAGCGAATCTCGACTCGCAGATATCCCGGTTATTATCCTCCGACTAAAGTTCTCTGAGGATTCTTATCCTCTCTCGTTCCCCGGCTGCTACTCACAGCCGGGGGTTT
>JBDTWZ010000095.1:0-12127 GCA_040006435.1 Acidobacteriota bacterium | reverse complement strand
CTGCGTCCTGCAGCCTTTTTAGATTCGCTTTTGCCGGGTCGTTTTCCGGATCCAAATCGACCGCTTTTTGATAATCACCCATCGCCTTGCGGGTGTCACCGAGTCTTTCGTACGAAACTCCGCGATTCAGAAAAGCCATCGAATCTTTGGGATTCAACTCCAGCGCTTTGTCGAAGTCCTTGACCGAAAGATCGTAGGATTTGAGATTGTAATGAGCCTTGCCGCGCCCCAGATAAGCAACGGCGTTGTCCGGCTTGATTTCGAGGGTCTTGTTGTAATCGGCTAGCGCAAGACTGAAATCGCCCTTCCCGGCACTCTGATCCGCTCGCGTTTGATAAAAGCTAAAGTCTGGCGGCGTCGGCGTGGGAACGGGGGTCGCGACCGGTTTTACAACCGGAGCGGGCGGTTTCGCGGCCGCGATCTTTTGCCGGATGGCGTCCAAAAGTGCCGGCGAAGCACCAGTTGATTCCAGTTCCTTTTCGATCTCAGGCGTCATTGCGAATGTCACACCGCGTTGCCGAACGGCTTCGGTCAGTATCGTGTTTCGTTCTGCGAGGGTTGCCTTTTTCGAACGCAGTCCGATCAAAAGATCGGCGAGACTCAACTGCGGCGTTTGGGCACGGACCGAGGCTCCGAGTGACAAAACAACTATCACAATTGCGACGAGGACGGGCGTCCAGGAGAGTTTATTAGGGGGGGTATTGGCGAGTTTCATAGCGTTTGTTTTTGAGAGCGGGCGGGTTATTAGTGGCGCGAGCTAGCTGCCTTACGTGCTCGGCTGTTAGTTATCGTTGATGAGGTCGTCGACCGTCACCTTTTTCTTGTCTGGCGCCGGTTTTGCGGCGTCGGCCTTCTTAGCTTTTGGTGTCGGTCCGGTCTTAACTGCAGCCAACTTGGGATCGATCGAAGTTTCTGACGTCGCGGAATCGCTTTCCGCCGGTGACGAAGTGATCGTTGAATCCGCGGGTAAATTCGACTCCACGGGATCTTGTGGAGCGACTTGAACCGCGGGTGCGGCCTCCAGCTTGGGAGGCTCGGACGACCCGGACATCATGAACCATCCGCCGACGGCGAGCATGACAACCAGTCCAATTGCCGCGGCAATAGCCGGCATCGGCAACGAGTAGCCAGCTTTTTCGGGAACGGTAAAAATATTCTCAGATTCGTCGTTGTCGCTCTCTTGTGTGTGTGACGATTCACTACTTTGGGGAGCGAGATCGATCGGACCGTCCAGAACTAGAACATCTTCGGCCTCCATCTTCTCTCTAGCCGAGATATGGTGAGCCGATTCTGCACCTGCAGCGTCGGCTTCTTCCAGTTCTCGTAAGACAGCGGCAAGATCGGCTTCCTCAACCGCCGGTGTATCGCGGTAACGCACAACGTCTGCCGCCACGGGAATATCAAGCAGGTTATCCTCGGGTACCTTCGTGGTGTTACTCGCGACCGCCCGCGCAGCACGCTCCGTTTCTTCCTTTTCACGGAGTAACCGTTCCGATTCGGCAGCACGCTCCGCCGCGAGACGCTGTTCTTCCGCTTCGCGAAGCTGTTGCTCCATGAGTTCTTTTTGTAACTGCTGCTCCGCCTCCGCTTCGCGTCGTGCATCTTCAGCTTCCGCCTCGAGGAGCTTCTGTTCGGCTGCGTCCTCGCGGCGCTTTTGTTCTGCGATGTCATCGGTCGACGGTTCGCTTTCGGCCGTTGCCTCCATCCGGACCATTTCGGCGGCTTCTTCCTGCTCGCGATTTTCCTCGTCTTCGCGTTCCTGAACTCGCGTGATCGCCGTCTTTAATACCTGACGCATGATGACCGCAGAGTCGTACCGGTTTTCGCGTTTGATCTCCAATGCCTTCATAAGGACATCTGAGATTTCATCGGGAATTTCCGAATCGACCTTTGTAGGTTCGCGCAGCGGATCAAGCTTGCCCTCGAGTATCTCGATCGATCTTTCGATCGGATCAACGGGTTCCACCCCGGTGATCAGAAAATATAGAGTTGCACCCAGCGAGTAAATGTCGCTGCGCTCGTCCAGCGGCTGTTTGAGAATTCTCTCGGACCTGTCGTCGTAGCTATTGGTTATTACTTTCTGGGATGCGGGATCTAGACCGGGCCATATCTGCTCCATGGGTGAGTAGCGAAGATTGTCGCCCTCGGTCGACGGGGTGGAAGAAAACTCCGGGTCGGAGCCATTCGCCACACCGACACCGATGAGTTTGATTTTTCCGGAAGGATGCAGTTTGACGTTCGAGGGATCGATATTGCGGTGAATTATCGACGGCTTTCGCGAATGTAAATAGTGAAGAGCGTCAAGCAGCTCGTCCGCCCAACTGGTGACCTCGGCCACGGAAAAAGGCTTTTTCCTCGCCGCGAGCAACGCTCCGAGACTTTCGCCTTCAACAGCTTCCATTACGAGATATTGCCGGTCGATCTCCGAGAAAAAATCGTGAACGTGAAGCAACGATTCGTGCTCGATCTCGGTCAGAGCTTTAGCGTGGCTCGCGAACGCCAGCTGCAGCGACTCACGCTGAGATACGGTCGTAACTTTGTTCAACTTTACGGGAATCTCGCGAACCAAGACGTTCGTATTTCTGACGGTGTCGTACGCCTCAAATGTCTTTTCTTCGCCATTGTGGGTGGAGGATTGGGCGATGCGATATCGTCCTTCTTGTAAGAGTTCGTTCGTAGCGGGCATAGTTTTTGGTGAGTAAACGGCGGGTAAGCCTACTGCCAGAACAATTATATACAAAGTCGGTCAAAATGGAAGTACTTTGTTGAAAAAAATTTAACAACAGCCAAATAAGGCGTAAATTCAGGCCGTGGGTGTTCGACTTCTGGGAATAAACTATGCCCGGGTCGGTATTGACGGTTCGTTATCCTGTTTTGAATCCGCGAGGCCCGATCCTTCGAAGCGGATCTTAGTACTTGAAAGGACGAGCCAGTCGATGGCATACAATGGGGGTTGTGAAAATAGCTGACTCGAACATCAAACCGAGTGAAATAACGCCGGAGAGCGTTTATCTCAATCGCCGAAATTTTATTCGCGCCGGGTTGATCGCGGGTTCGACCGCGGCAACGATTATGACCTACCGGCTTTTCAACCCGCCGCCCCCTGGTGAGGTTGAAACCGCGAGTATCGATAATATCCAGCGGGCGGCAGCGCCGCCAACCGATGAGAAACTGAATACGCTCGAGGAAATCACAAATTACAACAATTTTTACGAGTTCTCGACGGATAAGGGTGCCGTTTCCAGGAAGGCAAAAGATTTCGTCACCCGGCCGTGGACGGTCGAGGTCGGGGGACTTGTTGAGAATCCACGAACGTTCGATATCGACGAGCTGCTGAGATTCGACCAGGAGGAACGTATCTATCGCCTCCGATGCGTCGAGGCATGGTCGATGGTGATTCCGTGGACCGGCTTTCCACTGAAAAAGTTGCTTGAACGAGTTGAACCGTTGGCGAGTGCAAAATACGTCGCGTTCGAGACCGCTTACGACCCGGAAGTTATGCAGTCTTCGTTTTCTGCCGGGATCGACTTTCCGTATGTCGAAGGTTTGCGGCTCGATGAGGCGACGCATCCCCTCACAATCCTTGCAACTGGACTCTACGGCAGACAGATGCCGAACCCCAACGGAGCGCCGATACGCCTTGTCGTTCCCTGGAAGTATGGCTTCAAGAGCATAAAATCGGTCGTCAAGATCACGCTCACCGAGAACGAGCCGCCGACCACATGGAATCTGGCCGCCCGTGACGAATACGGTTTTTATTCGAATGTAAATCCCGGCGTCGATCATCCGCGGTGGTCGCAAGGTACCGAACGCCGGATCGGCGAAGTCGGCCGAAGAGAGACGCTTCTGTTCAACGGCTATGCGGATGAAGTCGCATCCATGTATTTGGGTATGGATCTGAAAAAGTATTTCTAATGCAGGACGTAAAGTTCAATAAGTTCCTGATATCGCTCAACGCGCTTATTCCGTTAGCGTTTCTGTTGATGGATGGGTCTCGCGGCCAACTTGGCGCGAACCCGATTGAATTCTTTTTGCGAACCACCGGTGTGCTCACGCTGGTTTTTGTAATTATCACTCTCTCGGTAACGCCGCTCAGAAAAATATTCGGTTGGAACGCGCTGATCAAGTACAGAAGGATGCTCGGGCTGTACGCGTTTTTCTACGGGCTTGTCCATCTTATTACCTACAGTATTTTCGACAAGAGCTTTGATATCGCGGCGATAGTTGGGGATGTTTGGCAACGTCCGTTCATTGCGATCGGCATGCTCGCATTCGCGATGCTTGTTCCGCTCGCCGTCACGTCGACCAACGGCTGGGTGAAACGCCTCGGCGGAAAAAACTGGTCACGCCTGCACAAACTTAGTTACTTGATCGCGGTCCTCGGTGTGATCCACTTTTGGATGATCGTAAAATCGGACGTATTTTATCCGGCGTTGTTTGGATTGGCGGTCTTGCTTCTGCTTGGCTATCGAATTTTTGGGAATCGAGTGTCGGCCCCGGCGAAAACCAGAAAGGAAACTGTTGCCTGAGAAAAACTATCGGCGTGAATCGAATTTCGGCCGGTAGTCCTGCCCGTTGACCTCGATGGTTTTGCACATTTCGAAGAGACGCGAGCGGAGGCGCACACCGATCCGATCTTCGAGAGTTTCCTCTCGGTCGTTTTGGCGTTCGTCGGAATAATTTGTCGTGAAGATCGTGGCCTTCTGTTCGTTGTATCGAGTATTGATAATGTGAGCCATCGTGTCCCGGACCCAATCGGTTGGTTTCGACGCGCCGAGCTCATCCAGCACGAGTACGTCGGCATTCAACACGGGTGCGAGCACGGCGAGCTCGGATGTTTTAGTGTTGTTATTGTAGGAATCCTGAATTTCTTTCAGCAGCGAACCAAACTCGTAGAAAAGACAGCTAAATCCGCGTTCGAACAATCCTTTTAGGATGGATACCGCAAGGTGGGTTTTTCCGACGCCGACCGAACCGATAAACAGAAGTCCGCGGTCGACGGCCGGATATTCCATCGCGAACTGCGTTGCGAGCCGCAGTGCCTTTACCTGGCTCGGATCTGATGGTAGATAGCTGTTAAAGTGACACCCCGCATAGCGTTTGGGAAGTTTGGCCTTCTCAAACTGTCCGCCATCGGTTCTTTGTTTTTGACACACGCAAACCCTCGCCCCTTTACCGGCAATTATTTCCATACCGGAACCAAAACAAACCGGACAGACGTCATGGATCTCATCGAGAGAGTTGGCCGACGATACCGCACTCAGTGACCTTTTTGTTTGTTCAGTTGGCATGAAGATCGGAGAAGTTGAAAGGATTATAACACTCGGAATGAGTGAAGCAAGTTTTGTAAATTTTGCCGACGGATTTGCACTGTCAAAGTTATGGCGGAGCAATATCGAACTAACATGCGTGTGCTATATTTACGTTTTCGTGACGGTAGTGCATATGGGTTTACTAAGAAATTTGTTGCTTAAGCTCGGCTTGGCAGATCATAGCACCGGGAGGACCGCGATCAACGTCTTCCTTCTTGACGACGATCGGCGCAGACATCGGTGGTTCGAAAAGCGGTTCGCCGGCGACGAGCTCGACATCGCAGAGACCGTTGAGGATGCGAAGAAGTTTTTGGCGGAAGGGAACTACGACGCGATCTTTCTCGACCATGATCTCTTGCCTCATCATTATGTATCAAACGATCATAATGACTACGCCAATACAGGTTACGCGATCGCCGAATTCTTGCGTGAACGGGCTGATCTGCAGCGGGCTGCGACCATCATCGTCCATACACGTAACGCTGACGCAGCGATCCCGATGGTGCAGAAACTAAGAGAAACGGGACGCAACGTAGAGTACGTGGCTTTCCCCATGCTCGACCTTAAGATCAAAAATTATTGGAAGCGGTAGGACCGGGCGGACGAGCCTGTGTCTGAAACTCTCGATCAACCCAGCTATCGGGTTATCAATCCTTTTAGCAACAGGTCCGCGAGTGCCGATATTCGCTTCTCGATCACTTTGCGTTCTCCGAGCTCCTCGGGGCTGAGACTGTACGGCAGCAGGGAATTTGTCGCTACCAGAAGGGAGCGTGCCGTTTCGTCGGCGTTGATCTCTGCAAATGAGCCTTCGTCGATCCCAACCTTAATTAGCTTTGCAAAGATGCGCCCCTCCTCTTCAAAATAGCGCTTGCGGCGTTCGAGAAGACCGGGCCGGATCTTCGACAAGAGATCGTTTAGACTTTGTGAGTAGTGTTGAACGCTGTCGAAGCGAAACATTACTCGTTCGATCAACATTTCTTTCAGCCGGCTCTCATTCGAACTCTTCTTATCCGCGATCTCGCGCAAACGACTTTTTAGGCGTTCGATAATAGCGTCGATATGCGATAAGGCGATCTCTTCTTTGCTCGCGAAATGAAGGTAAACACTTCCTTTTCCGATCCCGACTTCCGCGGCGAGCACGTCGATGGTCATCTTCTTATAACCGCTTTGGGCGAGCAGACGGTCTGTGGCGGCAAGGATCGCGCCTTTCACGTCCCGGATCTGGGCAGCATCTTTCATAAAAACCCCTTGAACTGATCGACTGGCATATTCGGTTATTACGAGTCTTGTTTCAGAAGAGTCCTAAGAATGAGTTTTGAACCTACAAACCCGCGAGGTCCCATTTCTTTTTCACGTCGATGATCAGATCGGCAACTTTGTCGGTTACCTTCTTGTAGTATTCATCAGCTTTTTTCTGATCAAACTTCGGAAAACCCTGGCCTTTTTGATAGAGGCCGATCGAGGACGGAAAGGGAACAGCCGACCAGGTGCCGGCCGCGGGATATGCGGTGGCTAAGTCGGCAGAATATCTTTCGGGATGGACAAGGCTCGCATCGATCGCCTGTATGAATGCCGTTTCGTTCAAGCCCGCGTGACCGCCGTCTTCACCGAAAACGGCTTTCGTTTCGTCGGAAGCAAACGACCACCAGTTAATGACCAGGGTCCGCACTTTTTTCTCAACCGCGACTTCTGCTGCGACCGATTGCAGAACGGCCGTCTGTCCGCCGCCATGACCATTGAGGATTATGATGTTGCGAAAGCCGTTTTTCGCGAGGCCTTCCAGGATCTGCTTTACGAATGGGCGATACGCGGCTTCAGTGATCTGGAACGCGCCGGGATAGGCTTCCATCGCGCCGGTAATTCCGTACGACAGCGTTGGCGCGATCATCGCGTTTGTCCGCCGCGCGATCGTCCTGGCCATAGCGGTCGGAGCGGTATTATCGGCCCCGTTGTTTATGACGCCGTGGGGCTCAAGGGTTCCGGTCGGGAGCAGAACCGTATCGATCTTCGCAGGAACGATTTCCTTGAATTCCATCCAATTGATCCGGTCCATCTCACGAGTCGAGACAATGTCGGCATTCTGCGACAACAACGTGGAAGCGCATGAGATCAAGATCGCAACAGTTAGAAGTAGTTTCATAATTTCGCCGCAAGTATCTTTCTCAAGTTACTCACGTTCTCCCTCATCCTTAAGATATTTCTTGCCTTTAAGTTTGTCGGGCAACAAGTCATCCGCTTCCGGGTACATTTCATATCCTTTACCGTAGCCCAGGCCCTTCATAAGTTTTGTCGGAGCATTTCTAAGATTCATCGGAACAGGTAAATTTCCGAATCTTTTCGCGTCTTCCATCGCTTTACCGATGGCATCGCAAGACCGTCGGTCTTTTGGAGCGTTTGCCAGATACGCGACGCCTTGCGCGAGATTCAGCAGGCATTCGGGTAACCCGATGGTTTCGACCGCGCGAAACACCGCATTCGCGACGACCAGCGCTGTCGGCTGCGCGAGTCCGATATCCTCGGATGCGAAGATCACCATCCGCCGGGCTATGAATTTCGGGTCTTCGCCGGATTCGATCATTCGCGCCAGATAATACATCGCGGCATCCGGCCTGCCCGCCCTCATCGACTTGATAAACGCGCTGATTACGTTGTAATGCTCGTCACCTTTCTTGTCGTACCGGAGGAACTTTGACTGAAGCGTTTCCCTCAGGGTTTCGATCGTCACTTCGTCATAAAGCCGCGAAGTGTTCTCGATCATCGTCAGAGCCTGACGTGCGTCGCCGTTAGCCATTTCTATCAGCCACGCCCGGGCTTCTTTATTCAGTTTGTAACCCGTTCTGTCAATTATCGCCACCATGTCGCTTTCGGATAGTTCCTCGAGGACGAAGACCCGGAGGCGTGAGAGAAGAGGGGCGATAACTTCGAAGCTTGGATTTTCAGTTGTCGCGCCGATCAGCACGAGGTCGCCGCTTTCGACGTACGGCAAGAGAAAATCCTGCTGGGCTTTGTTAAAGCGGTGGATCTCGTCGAGAAAAAGTACGCGGGCGATCAGTCGTGGTTCGCGCTTGTCGATAAGTTTGCGAATATCGTCCTTTCCGGCGGAGACCGCGGAGAGTTCGTGGAACTCTGCGTTGATCGCGTTTGCATAGATGCGTGCGAGCGTTGTCTTTCCGGTTCCGGGTGGTCCCCACAGCAGGAACGAAAACACGTGGCCTTGCTCGATTGCCAGGCGCAAGGGTTTGCCCTCGCCGACAAGGTGCCCTTGTCCGGCAAATTCATTTAGATCGCGCGGCCTGATTCTGTTCGCAAGAGGTTCCATCTTTGATTGGAAGTATTATAGAACAACGGAAGACAACCACCGTTCCGTTCTAAATCGTAACTTTGTGCAACTTTCTCTGGCGGAGGGCGTGATTGAACCTGAATGATAACGGAATCATAGAATAAACCCTCCTCTAGGTTCCTTTTGCCGTCCGGTGTTGACACAGCAGCACCGGACTTTTTTTGTCTTGGATCAGATGAAACCCTCAGGGAGAGCTTAAATCCCGTGGTAGAAATTTCGTTTGTTTATCGAGCAAGTGGGCATACACTGGTCTTCTCGTATTGCTGATGTTTTTCGGCTGAACCTGTCCCCCGAAAATGGTTCTCGGGACATTCAGCGTAGGATTTCAATTCCCCGCATGTACCGGTGTCGGGTCTCGGATGGAAAAGCTGAATTCGCCGTAATAGAATCGCGAGAGTCCTGTAGTCGAGTTACAATAATCCAGCCTGCTGCGGACCGATGAAAATAAGTAACCTGTCTGTCTATCGTCTTCGTGTCTCACTCGCTCTCTGCCTTCTGTCTATAGTCTTCGCCTCCGAAATCTTCGCTCAAAACAGAAGCACGATATCCGGTCATATTTTCGGACCGGGCCGAAGCCCGCTGGGACAGGTCGCGGTTGAGCTTCGGAACGATTTCAACAGCGTCATCGGCCGTACGAGAACGAACGGGTCAGGCCAGTTCGTTTTTTTTGGAGTCCCAAACGGACGCTTTACGATAACGGCCTTGCCGCTCGGCACAAATTTCGACGAACAGTCTCAGAGCATCGAGATCGCTGGAACCGGCGCAAGGGGACAGCCCCTCTCGGAAAACGCGCAGGTCGACTTCTATCTAAAGCCGAGGAAAGGATTCGAGGCGGCGGCTGATAACGAAGTATTGTTCGCGCAGGAAGTTCCGGATGCGGCAAAGAAGATATATGAAAATGCGATAGCCGATCTGGACAGCAAGCGAACGAGCCAAGGTTTAGCCGGACTCAAACGAGCGATCGAAATATTTCCAACTTATTTTCTTGCCCTTCAGCGGCTCGGTGCCGAGCAATTACAGCAGGAAGAGTACGCAGACGCGACCGGATCTTTCCAGGCAGCACTCTCCGTAAATCAGAGATGCTTCCCGTGCTGGCACGGGTTAACCTTCGCGAATTTTACTTTGAAAAATTGGAACGGCGTGATCGAAAGCGCGGGAAAGGTCCTGGAGCTTGATAAGAGTTCAATAAGTACTCTGACCATGCTCGGTATCTCCCAGAGATCTCTGCAGCGATACGAAGAGTCGGAGCGGTCGTTGTTGAAAGCGAAAAAGATCGACGCCGGCAAGACTCCAGAAATTTATTGGAACCTTGCCTTGCTTTACGCATACAACCTCAAAAAGTATCAGGAGGCAGCGGATGCTCTCGAGCTCTATCTCAAGGCAAATCCGGACATCCCCGACACGACCAATATAAAAAAGGTGATCAAGCGGCTTCGCGAGAACCGCCCCCCAACCGATTGAGTAGATGAGCCTAAGCTGGTCCGAAGCAAAATAAAAAAAGGCGCCCCTTTTTCTGGATCGCCTTCTTGAATTATTTGGTGGCCAGGGACGGGGTCGAACCGCCGACACGCGGATTTTCAGTCCGCTGCTCTACCAACTGAGCTACCTGGCCAATATCAATTTCACGTGCCGCAAGAGCAAGTTAAACAGTCTAGATAACCGATTTCACGATGTCAAATGTTTGAAGAATTAGGCGAGAAAGAAGTTTCTTTTGCGATGCGCTCGGCGAAAATGGTGTTGACATCTCGTGACCGAAGCCTATAATCACTCTTTAGTAGTTGCTAGCCTATGGCATCTACTTTACCTTCCGAATTCCGTTTGACACCTGCCCGTGCCGGTTTGAACGCCGTCGCTGTCCCCCAGGGACGCAACATTCAAGCCGGCACAGCTATTTTAAATTGAAGGGGTTTTTGAAAGTGATGTCGAAAGTTATATTCAGGATTATTCTTTTATCTTTAGTGGCCCTTGTGTCGGCGTGCGGATCAAGTGATTCGAACGCGAATGTAAATACAAATCAAGAGGGGGGTATCGGCAACGTTACCGTCGATGCAAACAATTTGCCGGAGGGACTGTCGACCAGTCCAATCGCGCCGTCGGCGAATACGACCCCCGGGATTCCTGACCCGAAGGCTGCGAACAGCGTTACGAAGGGTGCGACACCAACGCCCGGCATACCCGATCCCGCGAGTCTTAGAAAGCCGTTCAAGCCCGGAGCGACACCAACGCCCGGAATTCCCGATCCGGAAACTTTGCGAAAGCAGATGCAGCGCCAGGTGAATGTGAACGCACCGCCGCCGACCGCCGGAGATTCGATGATGATGAAAAAGAAGGCGACGCCGAAGCCGGAATAAAACAATGGGCTGGCCGACATGGGCCAGCCCTTTTTTTATGCTTGTGCGCTCTCGGATTTCTCCGCCACGGCAAGTCCGAGGAACACCTTGACGTCGTGTTCGATCCGATTCCGCAGCTCAGTATTTTCCTTTAGCAGATTCTTCACGTTCTCTCGTCCCTGTCCGAGACGCTCGCCTTTGTACGAGAACCACGCACCGCTCTTTTCGACAACATTATTGTTCGATGCAAGATCGATCAGATCGCCTTCGCGCGAGATACCTTCGCCGTACATGATGTCGAACTCGGTCTCGCGGAACGGCGGAGCGCATTTGTTCTTCACAACTTTTACGCGGGTCCGATTTCCGACCATGCGGTCACCGTCCTTGATCGCACCGATGCGACGAATATCCAGACGGACACTCGCATAAAACTTTAGTGCTTTGCCGCCTGACGTCGTTTCCGGTGAACCGAAGAAGACGCCGATCTTTTCCCGAAGCTGGTTAATGAAAATAAAAGTTGTCTTTGAACTGGATACGATCGCCGTCAGTTTTCTCAAAGCCTGAGACATCAGTCGTGCCTGCAAGCCGGGAAGCGAATCACCCATCTCGCCGTCGAGCTCGGCTCGCGGAACAAGTGCCGCAACCGAATCGATGACGATCACATCGACGCTGTTCGAACGGACAAGAGTTTCGGCGATCTCGAGCGCCTGTTCGCCTGAGTCCGGCTGAGAAATCAGCATGTCCTCGATGTTTACGCCGAGCTTTCCAGCGTAGTCCGGATCCATTGCGTGTTCTGCGTCGATATACGCCGCGATGCCGCCAGCCGCCTGAGCGGATGCGACAACCTGCAGAGCGAGCGTGGTCTTACCCGAACTCTCCGGTCCATAGATCTCAATGATCCTTCCACGCGGCATTCCGCCAACGCCGATAGCTGCGTCGAGGCTTAGACAATTTGTCGAGATCGCACCGATCTCTTCGTGCGGCCGGTCGCCAAGACGCATTATCGATCCTTTGCCGTATTTCTTCTCGATCTGCTGTAATGCAGACTCGATCGCCTTTGCTTTATCCATAAACTTTTGCCTCCAGGGAACCTACTGACTACCAAGATTGATGACTCCGGTTAGAACTCGTAGAGTCTAACATAC
>JBDTWZ010000094.1:0-12175 GCA_040006435.1 Acidobacteriota bacterium | reverse complement strand
TTTTTCGGCTTTCAGAAGTTAAGAAATCCTACGGCGGCGCCGAGATCCTGCGCGGAGTCTCGTTTCAGATCAATCCCGGTGAGAAAGTCGGGCTGGTCGGACGAAACGGTGCGGGCAAGACTACGGTCTTTCGTCTGATAACCGGCGAGGAAGCGGTAGACTCGGGTGAAATGGTTTCGATGAACGGTCTCAGGCTCGGTCTGCTGGAGCAACACGTCGATTTTGGCCCGGGTGAGACGGTTCATACCGCTGCTTTGTCGGCATTTAAAGAGATTCACGACATAGAAGCCGAAATGCGTCTCCTCGAAAGAAGGATGGAAACCGACCATTCGGCTGAAGTGCTCGATAGATATGCAGAGCTTCAGCTTGCTTTCGAACACGCCGACGGATTTACTTATTCGGCGCGAGCGGAATCGATCCTAATGGGAATGGGATTCGGGACTGAGATGTGGGCGCAGGCTGCGGAGACTTTATCCGGTGGGCAGAAAAACCGCCTCGGGATGGTGCGCCTTCTGCTGTCCGGGGCAGACGTCTTGTTATTGGATGAGCCGACAAATCACCTTGACGTGAATGCCGTCGAATGGCTCGAGAATTTTCTCCAGGATTTCGACAAGGCTTACGCCATCATTAGTCATGACCGATACTTCCTCGACCGCACCACCGACCGGATCGTTGAGATAGAAAACGGACGGGCTGTTTCGTATAAGGGGAATTATTCGAAATTCCTAGTCGAACGCGAACTTCGCCGCGAACAGCAGCAGCGCGAGTACGAGAACCAGCGGGCGATGATCGCAAAAACTCAGGATTTTATCCGGCGAAACCTTGAGGGCCAGAAAACAAAGCAGGCAAAGTCCCGGCGGAACATGCTCGAGCGTCTGGATCGTGTGGACGCGGTCGCCAGCGAAAAACACGGTGGTAATTTTGGCTTGAAGAAAGTAGCCCGAACGGGCAACAACGTTCTAACCGTCGACGATCTGAGCATCGGCTACGGACAGAAACAACTGGCGTCGAACCTAACCTTCTCGCTAATGCGAGGAGAGGCTCTTGGCATCATTGGCGGTAACGGAACTGGCAAGACAACGTTGCTAAAAACGATCCTCGGACAACTTCGTGAACTTGCCGGTGAAATGCATTGGGGAACAAAAACCGACATCGGCTACTACACGCAGAATCTCGACGACCTTGAACCGAGGAACGAAGTTATACAGGAGATTCGCCGGGTTGCTCCGATGGCCGACAATGGCGAGCTCCGAAGTTTCCTCTCTCGATTCTTATTTTTTGGTGAGGATGTCTTTAAGCTCGTTCGTGATCTGTCCGGAGGTGAAAAGGGGAGGCTCGCCCTTTCAAAGTTGATTTACTCCAGAAAGAATGTCCTTGTTCTGGACGAGCCGACAAATCATCTCGATATTCCTTCGCGTGAAGCTCTGGAAGCGGCGCTCGACGAATATGACGGAACGATCGTGACAGTAAGCCACGACCGGTATTTTCTAGATAAGATCGCGACTCAGATCCTATCTTTCGAAGAGGACGGCGTCCAAGTATTCAATGGAAACTATACGGAATACCACGACTGGCGCGACACGGAAAAAGAGAGACCCGGAGAAGGTGAGACGGGGAGACGCGACGACGCGAGCGTCAAGGCCACCGAGACGGAGCCTTCAGTGGCGGCGCTCGGCTCTGCCGCTACGACCTTGAGCAAGAATCAGCGCGAACGGATCGAGATGCGAATCGCCGAGATCGAGAAGAAGATCGCTTTTCTCGAAGACGAAGTGGCACAACTCTCGGTTGAGCTGATCGCACCGGAGCTGTCGAGTAATTACCAACAGTATCAGGAAGTCTCAAGAAAGGTGCTTGAAAAACAGGCGGAAATTCAGAGTCTACTTGAAGAATGGGACGCGAAGAGTGCGGACCTGTAGAGACCTTGTCAAAGTGCGCGATTCATGGTGCTGACTCATGAAAAAAGCACACGATAGATCTCACATTCGGAACTGCTACGATTCTATTCGGTAATTCGGCGCTTCTTTCGTGATGATCACATCATGCACATGCGACTCGCGAAGTCCGGCGGATGTGATGCGGACGAACTTTGCGTTTTGCTGTAACTCCTCGATCGACCGACATCCGGTGTATCCCATACCCGCCCGCAATCCGCCGACAAGCTGAGTGACCATTTCAGCGACAGTACCTTTGTACGCGACGCGACCTTCGA
Source organism: Acidobacteriota bacterium (assembly GCA_040006435.1). Classification (GTDB taxonomy): domain Bacteria; phylum Acidobacteriota; class Blastocatellia; order Pyrinomonadales; family Pyrinomonadaceae; genus OLB17. Next base: position 9,966 of record JBDTWZ010000094.1, on the reverse strand, counting down.
TTCCTTCCGGCACGTACTTTGAATCCGCGACAGTGCCTTCCTGCGAGTAGCGATCGCTCGAACCCTGCTTCATCGCACCGATCGAACCCATTCCACGATATGTTTTGAAATTACGTCCCTGAAACAATATGACCTCACCGGGAGCCTCTTCGGTTCCGGCGAACAGCGAACCGATCATCACACTATCGGCTCCCGCAGCGATGGCCTTTGCGACGTCACCGGAAAACTTCACGCCGCCGTCCGCAATTATCGGAACCCCTGAACCCTTCGCCGCTTCGACGCTCTCAAAGATCGCCATGATCTGCGGAACACCGGCTCCGGTCACAACGCGTGTTGTGCAGATCGAGCCGGGACCGATGCCGATCTTCACAGCGTCAACGCCCGCCGCAATCAATTGTTTCGTCGCATCGGCGGTAGCGACATTGCCGGCGATAAGCTCGAGTTCGGGAAACTGCGCCTTTACTCGCTTGATGGCTTCAATCACCCGCGAGCTATGCCCGTGAGCGGTATCGATCACGATGGCGTCGACGCGTGATGCAACAAGCGCTTCGGCGCGTTCGAAATAATCTCCGGTCGCACCAATGGCTGCCGCACAGCGAAGTCTGCCGAGACTATCCTTTGCCGAACTGGGAAAGTTTATTGCCTTTTGAATGTCCTTTACCGTGATCAAGCCTTTCAAACGACCGTCATCGTCGACGACCAGGAGTTTTTCAATCCGATGTTTTTGCAGCTTAACCTTTGCTTCGTCAAGCGTTGTGCCTACAGGGACGGTGACGAGCGGCTGCGGCGTCATTACTTCCGAGACGCTGATATCAAAACGAGTTTCAAACCGGAGATCACGGTTTGTGATTATTCCGACAAGCAGCCCCGCCGCGTCGACGACCGGCACGCCGCTGATCTTAAAACGACGCATTATCTCGAGCGCCTCTGAAACAAGGGCCGTCTCGATGATGGTCACCGGGTCGACGATCATTCCTGATTCGCTTCGTTTCACTTTATCGACTTCTTCTGCCTGCTGCTCGATAGAAAAGTTCTTGTGAATGACGCCTATGCCTCCTTGCTGAGCAAGCGCGATCGCGAGCGCCGCTTCGGTTACAGTGTCCATGGCTGACGAGCACAAGGGTATATTCAGTTCGATTCCGCGCGAAAACCGCGTTTTCGTATCGACCTCGCCCGGGAGGACCTCGGAGTATGCGGGGACGAGTAGCACGTCGTCGAACGTCAATCCCTCTTTTATCTTTTCTATGTTCATAGCAATTCACGAGAGTAAGAAAAAAGCCCGCACATTTTCGGCAGGCACAACTGATCGACTGATCTTGTTTTCAAACTTAGGACAGCAGTTATGGCCATCTTAATTTGGTGAGGGCTGTGTTCCAGGCGGCCGGCCGACAATGATCGGCGTCTGGGAACGCCGCGGAGTCGCAAGAGGCGTAAACGCCGGACGCGGAGATGTCGCGGACGACCGCGGTGTCTGTGTTGCGCGAATCGGAGTCGAGCTTGTAGTGACCGGAGACGGAGCCGCGGTCGCTGCCGATGCCGCTGCCGCGGGAGCACTAGGTTGTGGAGTATCCGTTGCCGTCCCTGCCGGCAGGATCTGTCCCGATTTGATTATCTGATCAATATTCTCTTTAGTGATCTCGATCTCGATATTGCCCTTGGCCGGAGCAGGAGGGGCGGCGATCTCCTTGCCGTTTAGAAGTATCTGAACCCGGTCAGCAAATCCGCGATAGTATCTGAGCTTGACCCCCTCCTGAGCGGTATAAGTCTTTGGTGAGTCGGAGGTGATCTCGTCATACGCGAGATTACCGTCGACAGTCGAGGTAACGGAGACCTTTTCGGCGAGTGCTCGGAACTCGATGCGAATTTGGTTTGGAACCGAGCCCGCTGCCGTATTCGTGTCCGTCCCGTCAGTGCTAGACGCAATATTTGCATCGTTATTCGAGGATGTGCTGTTCGTTATGGCCGGGATGTCGGGCTGGTTCCTTATGTAATTTACTACGAAGAGAATTCCTCCCGTCATCAAAGCAAGGATGATCCCGGCGAAAATCACGGTCGGAAGGAATGATGACGCTGATCGAGCATCGTCGGTCAAAACTTCAGGCCGATATCTCGGCTGAAAATCGTCGACGGTTTCCTCATTCTGGGCGATCAAACGAGCGTAATCCTGAAGGGCCTCCTGCTCATCGATACCGACATACTTTGCGTAAGCTTTTACGAACCCTTTATTAAAAATACCGCCCGGGAGCGGCTTGTAATCGTCTTTATCAATTAACTCGAGGTACATGGGCGAGATTCTGGTTTGCTCTGCGACCTCGCTGATGGATATACCTCGCTCTTCGCGAGCCTGTCGCAATTTGTCGCCCAAGGTAATTGACATGTCTTGTGGTTTCCAGTCGGCACAGTGAGTGCCAAATGCCGAGATCTTAAACTTGAAATATAGCTTCGATAAACAATGGTTGTCAAAGGATTGGAACTCGATTTATTCAATGCCTACCGCTTGATTAATCGATTGACCGCGTGATAGTTTTAGGCATAATTCACGTCTTGTTATAGACTTCAAAGGACAAATCAAAAAGCGAGGAACTGATAATGAGTTTAGAAGCACTCGGAATGGTCGAGACCAAAGGATTCATCGGCGCAGTTGAGGCGGCGGATGCAATGGTCAAAGCCGCGAATGTTCAATTGATCGGAAAGGAATACATCGGAGCCGGTTACGTCACGATATTTGTGCGGGGCGATGTCGGGGCAGTCAAGGCCGCGACCGATGCCGGTGCAGCGGCTGCTCGAAGGGTCGGCGAACTGATCAGCGTTCATGTAATTCCCCGACCGCACGGCGAAGTTGAACGAGTGCTGCCGCGCGGCGGAAAGGTAGGTTTGAGTCCGGATGAAAAAGCTCTCGGCGGAGGTGGCGGTCGTCAGCTCGGTTCGGGTGATGCGTCCGGAACGGGAACCGGAATGCAGGGAAATAAGTCAAAAACGAGGTAGCAGTAGGCAGTAGGCGGTTGGCAGATTCGATTCGACCGACTGCCGCCTGCGAACTGTCGACTGCCCACTGTTGAAGATGGGCGATAAAGATTTAATTGCACAGCAAGAGGCACGGGACGCGGTTGAAGCCGCTCACCGTGCCTTTCAGGCTGTAGCGGATTTTGACCAGAAAAAGATCGATCAGATCTGTGAGGCGATGGCGCAAGTCGCCCTCGCTGAAGCGGCTCGGCTTGGAGCTCTCGCTCACGAGGAGACGGGCTTTGGCAATGCTGAGGATAAGCGCGAAAAGAACCGATTCGCGGCCGAGGACGTCTGGAACTATTTCCGCGACATGAAAACTGTCGGTGTTGTTTCGGACAACGGCACAGTTGTCGAGATAGTAAGTCCCCGGGGTGTTGTCGCCGCGATCATTCCATCTACGAATCCAACTTCGACAGCGATATTCAAGATCATCATCGCGATCAAGTCACGCAACACCATCGTTTTGTCACCTCATCCGTCCGCTGCCCGCTGCATAGCTGAGACGACTCGGGTAATGCGCGACGCGGCGATCGAGAATGGGCTACCGGCGGACGCGATCTACTGCATCGCGAACAGCACGATCGAGGCCACCGAGACGCTGATGCAGCATAAGCGGACGGCCGTTATTCTTGCAACCGGAGGCATTGGGCTTGTGCGTGCGGCCTATTCGTCGGGCAAACCGGCATTTGGTGTTGGGCCGGGGAACGTCCCGGTTTTCATTGAACGATCTGCGAATGCAGCAAAGGCGGTCGGCGACATACTTACCGGGACATGCTTCGACAACGGTACGATATGCGCATCCGAACAATCCGTCGTTGTGGATGCTCCGCTCGAAGCCGAAGTACGCGAACAGTTCAAACAACAGGGCGGCCATTTCCTGGACGAAGCAGAGGCTGAGGCGGTCGCCAAGGTCCTTCTGACACCGCAGAGAACTCTTAATGCCGGCATCGTCGGGAGATCCGCAGAATACATTGCAAATCTCGCAGGCGTCGCGATACCGAGCGGAACACGTTGTCTACTCGCTGATTGCTCAGGTGTCGGACGCGATCACCCGTGGTCGATCGAGAAGCTGTCGCCGACCCTCGCGTTTTTTGTAGTGGATGGATTGGAACAAGGCGCCAAGCGCTGCTACGAGATTCTGCAGTTTGGCGGAATGGGACACACGGCTGGAATGCATACGCAGAATCGGGAGGCGGCGATCGCGTATGGCGCGAAGATGCCGGCCTCGCGCGTTGTCATCAATTCACCGACCACGCACGGGGCGATAGGATTTTCAACCGACTTGCCACCCTCGATGACGCTCGGCTGTGGTTCGTGGGGCGGAAACGTCACGTCCGACAATGTCTCGCCAATTCATTTGATGGATATTAAGCGCGTCGCTTGGGAAACAAAACCTGTCGGAGCTGAGCGGCCGAAATCGAAAGCGGCGTCTGTACGGCCGGCGACCTCATCGGCTCCGGATACGCCCAGGTCGAAGCCAAACCGCGACCAGATCGCGGCGATCGTGGATCAATTCCTGAGTAAAAAGATCGCCGATGCTCCGCTTCCGGAACCGCCCGCTTCCGAACGGCCCGCTGAGTCGCCGGTAAAGACGATCATCCACGAACTGCGTCCACAGTCATTGACAGAGAACGGTGCGAATAGAACTCCGATGGACTTCGTTAGCGAGACGGACGTTCGGCTGGCGATCGACAAGGGGGAGAAAATTTACATCACTTCGAAAACGATTCTCACGCCTTCGGCCCGTGATCTGGGAAACGAAAAAGACGTTTTCGCTTCGGCCTGAAATCTATGATTCGATTTGTTGTAGTAATTTTGCTTTGGGTTCTGGGACTGTGCTTGCCTGGTGCCGCGCAGGATCGAGCCGAATCCTCGCAAAAACCGAGCGAACAAGGTTCGGTGAGCTACGGGCTCGTTGTCGATAATTCGGGTTCCTTTCGTACGCTTCTCGACAACGTGATCACCGTTGTGTCGGATGTTGTCGAAGAAAATGGAGCTGACGACGAAGCGTTTCTCGTGACGTTTGTCGACACGCCAAAGATTGTTCTGCGGCAGGAGTTTACTTACCGAAAATCGGAGCTTCACGACGCTGCCCAAAATATGTTTATCGAAGGCGGCAAGACGGCGATCCTTGATGCGATAAAAAGCTCTGCCGATTATCTAGTCCAGAACGCGCGAACCGACACAGGCCGGATCCGGGCGCTCGTACTTGTCACAGATGGCGAAGACCGAGAAAGTGCGTCCAAGATCGAGGATGTGCAAAAGCTGCTGAAAGATCAGAATATTCGGCTATTCGTTATTGCGATGTCGGACACGCGCGTGTTTACGAAAATTCTGGATCGGCTCACAAAAGGTACAGGAGGTTTGATCGTCGCGCCAAAAGGAAGGGCTGGCCTGTCCGCGGCGGCGAAACAGATCTTCGCAGCCATGCGAACGAAATGATGTCGGAAACTGCTATTCAAACGGCCGCGTGCGCCGGCTGCGGCTCGGACGTTCGCGATGAGTCCGTTTTTTGCTATAACTGCGGTGAGCGGGTCAAAGAAGAGACCGCGAAGAGCGAAGCGGCGGCGGCGGCAGCGGAACTCGAAGTCGCCCGGCAACCGGGATCCCGTCCTCCTTTAAAATCGGCGGCTTTATTGAGAAAGCAGCGACGCGCCTTTAATCGGCAGCCGCTTGAAGTTAGCTGGGAGCAGCGGACCGGTCCGCCGGCCGGGTTCGTCATAACGACCGTGGTACTCGTTATCGGGGTGCTGATTTTACTGCTTCTTGCCTTATACTTGCGTTAGGATTTATCAAACGATTTATGGAAGCACTTGGAATGGTCGAATGCATGGGTCTCGTCGCGATGATCGAAGCGGCCGACGCGATGGTTAAATCTGCGAACGTCAATCTGGTCGGCTACGAAAAAATCGACGCCGGGCTTGTTACCGCGATTGTCCGCGGCGAGGTCGGGGCCGTGAAGGCGGCAGTGGAGGCTGGTGCGGCGGCGGCGCGTAAGGTCGGCACCGTTACCGCAGTCCATGTCATTCCGCGTCCGCACAGTGAAGTGGGCTTGGGAATTCCCGTGATAGATACTGGCGAGACGAATCGCAAGAAGATATCGGGGTCGGTTCCCGAATAAGCACCTCGGAAACAAAAAGGCGGAGAAGAGATTTAGGTCTCTTCCCCGCCTTTTTTATTTACCCCTTTTCTATCTCGGGTTCTGCACGGTCGGCGTGGCTGTTCCCACGGGTGACCCCGCCATCCGGCCGGAACGCGTCAGCGCAATTCGCTTTTGCTTATTGGGTCCGTCGTCAACAACAACCTTTATGTTCCGGAACGTTCCGTCATCCCGGTCGTTACTGGGAAGATAGCCGATCGAATATTGTGTCCGGAGCTCGGCCGCGATCTCACGAGCGATGCCGTTTAGTTCGCTGACCGAATTCGGAAAGTACGCTCGGCCGCCGGTTTCGGAGGCAAGCCTTTCGAGAAATGCCTTAGCTTTACCCTGCTTGCTCTTCGTGATAAATCCTTTCTCTGTGCTGAGATCTTTTACAAAGCCGACAACATAGATCTGAACATCCGTTTCGCGAAGCAGATCGAATAACTGCTGCTGGCTGTAATAACTACTGACGTCTTCGCCATCTGAGATCAGAATTAAAGCACGACGCTTTCTGTCCACCTTGTTCAACGACTTTTCATAATCTGTCACCTTGTCGGCAGCAAGGTAAACGGCGTCTATGATCGCCGTCTGGCCGCCCTCGATGTAAAGCTCGTCGAGAGCATCATTCAGATCGGTCTTGTTCGAGGTAAATCCCTGCAAGATTTTAATTTTCTCCGAGCTGACAAATCGGATGATGCTGGTCTCATCTTCAGGCTTGTTGGCGGCGACGAGGACCTTGCTTGCCTCGATCACTTCGTCGATCTGCGGGCGGAGCGAACCGGAGTTGTCGATCACCAGGGAGTAGTTTGTCGGCACTTCAGATTTCGAAAAGAACTCTATCCTCTGCGGAATGTTGTTTTCGAAGACTTTAAACTCGGCCTCCTGAAGATTGTTGATGGGACGGTTGTTGCGATCCACAACCCGGACATTGAGGTTCACAAGCTCAGTCTCAACTTTTTCAACGATATCCTCTTCTTTTATAGTCGGAGCCGGTATCGGAGTCGGGGTGCCCTTTGCGGGTACGGTCCGGTTTACGGTGCTTGGTTGCTGCGCGCGAGCATCCGTGGAAAGGAGCTCGGATACGAACAGAAGCGAAAGTAGGGCGAAAACGCCGAGAAAGTAAAGTCGTTTCATCATCTAACTCAAAAATTACCGAAGATCTGTCGCCGGCGTAGCATAGTAGCCTTCGCGGCTTCGGACGGTTAGACGCGGCAAACCGCGTGGAGGTTTGACCCTAACTTTAACTTTCCGCCATTTGCCGTCCGGCTGAAAGTCTTTCGGTGTATAACCGATCGAATACTGGTGACGAAGCTCAATTGAGATGCGGTCAAATATTTCGTCAAGCTCGACGTCGCTCGTCGGATAAAACGATTTTCCACCCGTTACTGAGGTCAGTTCGTCGAGAAACGCCTGCCCCTGCATTCCTACCTGGCTGGCCGCGTCACCGGCGTCGATAATGCCGACCGCGTAGGTAATGACATCCGACTCTTTCATCAGACGCCGGACTTCACCGAAATTATACCGGGAAGAGTTGTCCTGCCCGTCGCTGATGATGAGCAGCGCACGTTTCTGGTGGCTGCCTCGAGTGACGCGTTCGATCCCCAGATAAACCGCGTCGTAAAGCGCCGTGTTTTCTTTCGGACTCACCAGCGTGAGTTTTTGCAGGACCGCGTCCCCGTCGCGCGTCCGGTCGAGCAGCAGTTGCGCCCGACTATTAAAACCAATGAGAAAATACTCGTCGCTTGGATGGCTCGTATTGATAAAACGGGAAAGTGCTTTTCGGGCCTTCTTTATTTTTTCGCCGCTCATCGAACCTGACACGTCAAAGAGCACGCCAAGCGAAACGGGAGCATCCGTGTCGCTGAAAAACGAAATTTCCTGTTCTTGGTTGTTATCGAAGACGGTGAAGGAGTTTTTCCCCAACCCCATCACATATCTCCCGTAAACATCAGTAACGGTAAGCGTTAGTGTGACAAGATCGGTCTTGATTCGGATCGGTGCGTCGGGGTCCTGTTCAGGCGGTGTGGGTTGGGCTTGCTGGGCCGACACCGAGAGTGTGGTGAACAAAACGGCCAACATAAAGGAAAATGCCCGGAGCAAGAGCCTGCAACGGCCATAAACCTCAAAACCCGTGAAAGCCATAGATTTCTCCAGCAAGGGGAACGAACTATATTCTAGAAAACAGGTATAACTTCTGCAAGGTAATTTTTGAGATGAGGCAAACCGCGAAATAGTTGTGTTAGTTAAAATAAATCGGTTGGCTCGTATAGTTTGCAACAATTCACTAAATCTTGCGTGTTATAATCCGAAGCGGTCTTCAGCGATCTGCGCCCGCTGCGGGCTCGCCTTCGGATAATCGTCAAAATCCATGTCAGAATTTATCTGCCGTCTCGGAACGCCCTCGGGCGACGTAATTACAAGGGTAGTCGAAGCCGCCGGCGCAACCGATGCCCGGGTCCAACTCGAACGCGAGGGATTTAAGGTTTTTGCCGTTTCTTCGAATGAGGGAGGGATCTCTTCGTTCCTGCCGTTCAGCTCCGCGGGAAAACATGGCCGTGTAAAACAGTCCGACTTTCTTCATTTTAATCAGCAGCTTTCAGCTTTGTTGCGGGCCGGGATTCCGATGCTGCAGGCGATAAACTTGCTCAAGACCCGGACGCCGTCATCGAACTTGCGTGAAGTCTTAGCGGACGTCGAGGACAAGATCAAGAGCGGGATTCCGCTCTCTGGTGCGTTCGAAGCTCAGGGTATTTTTCCGAAGATCTATACGGCGTCGATCCTCTCAGGTGAGAAAAGCGGCGCGCTCGATGACGTGTTGCTTCGATACGTCGAGTATCTGAAGCGCAGCGTCGGCATAGCGCGAAAGCTTCGCGGAGCTCTCGCCTATCCGGCGTTCTTACTTATTGCTTCGTCGTTTATGGTCGCTTTCTTGACCCTCTATATCGTCCCGCGGATGTCCGACCTCTTCAAGGCATTGAGTGCTAACCGTGGACTCCCGACGATAACGATCGTAGTGCTGGCAATATCGAACGGAGTTGCGAAGAATTTTTGGTGGATGCTGCCGCTCTTGCTGTTGCTCGGGCTGGCACTGTTCACTTGGCTTCGAACAGAAGCTGGTAGGCTAATTGTTCATCGGCTGCTGCTCAAGCTTCCGATCGCCGGTGTGCTTATTCGTCAGATGGCGACGGCCCAGTTAGCCCGGTCGCTCTCGACACTACTGGCCGGCGGTATTACGGTACCGGATTCGTGGGACATTGCATCTCAATCTCTTAACAATCTAGAGCTTCGTCAAAGGAGCCAGTCCGCGTTGCCGATGATCCGAGAGGGCCGCGGCTTTACCGAAGCTCTGGAAAAGACCAACTGGATCCCCGGACTCGGATTGGACATGATAGGGATCGGTGAAAAGTCGGGCAGCCTTCGCGAAATGCTCGATGAGGTCGCTGCGTTCTACGACGCCGAAGCCGAGGTCAAACTGGATCAATTGACGACGTTGCTTGAGCCCCTGATCCTCATCTTTATGGCCGGCGTTGTTGTCGCGATCCTCCTGGCTATCTATCTCCCGATCATCGAAACGATATCGGCCGGTCCGACAGGTGGAAGGAAATAAGAATAATGAGTACCGAACAGAACACGCTTACAGGAAAATCGTCATCGCGCATCGAGCTTTCCGACTTCCTCGAGAATGAACCGCCTGAGGTTATCGAGGCAAAGCAGCTCGCCCGGAGATATCGGTTGCCCTATATCGACCTGCTCCCGACCGACCAGCCGTCGCCGATCGATTACGAAGAGCTCGCGAAGATCCCGGTCGAGATGATGCT
>JBDTWZ010000093.1:0-12251 GCA_040006435.1 Acidobacteriota bacterium | reverse complement strand
AATAAAAACGCAGTTTCGGACCTTGACGTAGTCGACCTGCCATTCGAGGTTGGTCTGCGGCAAACCGTACATATAAATACCGCGTGAAAAATTGTTAAAGACAACCCGCTCAAAGATGATTCCGCCGGCGGAGTCATATGCCCCGACTGCTTCAACCCCATAGGTCTTGTTCGAGCTCTCCGAGTAAAGCTCGATGTCCCGCATCGTTATCTGCGTACTGCACTCGCCGATGCGAAACAGTGCGCGGTTCGTGCCGCTAAGCTTGATACGCGTCGGGTTCTTACGCGGCAGAGCGCTGGTCGGTGCGCCCGACATGATCGCGCCGGTCCCCTGGATGACGATGCCGGACGGCAATGCGATTGGCGAAGTTACTTTATAGTCGCCTTCGGGAAAAGAAACTGTGCCGCCGTTCTTCGATGCGATATACGCGAACGCGCTGCGGATCGCGATAGTGTCATCGGCCTGGCCGTCACCAACTGCGCCGAAATCGCGAATGTTGTAATAGCCTGCCTGGGCTGCCGGCGGCTCCGCGATCCAGTCATAAGTTATAGGCCCTGAATATTGATCGCCGGGAAACGTTATCCGATAGCGCTTGTCCTCGCCCTGGAAACACCATTTGTAATCAGCCGAATTCGCCCGCATCGTTGCGGTGCTGCCCGAGCTTTGCACCAGCGTTGAGCTTCCACTACAGCTCGATACTTTCATCGGCGTTGATCGATCGAGATCGGTGAGCGTGGCGGTCGTACTGGGCGGTGCGTAGCGGATCGCACACGCCGTGGAACGCTGGGTCGTCGGCACATCCAGAATAATATTGTGGCCCTCGAACCTGTTTTGAGCAGAACCAGTCAACGCGAACGCGGCAAAAACAACAGACAAAACCAGAAGATGTTTCATATGAAGTCTATTATTGCGTAAACGGCGGGGCGCGGCAAAGGAATTGGATCGGTGCGTGAGTTCCGAAGCTTACTTAAAGAGTGTCGGAGCTTCGATTGATTTTGCGGGCGGCACAAGTCCGAAGTGCTGATACGCGAGCCTCGTCGCGAGTCGGCCGCGTGGTGTGCGGTTGAGAAATCCGATCTGCAGTAGATAAGGCTCGATCATCTCTTCGATAGAATCTTTTTCTTCGTGGAGCGAGGCGGCGAGTGTTCCCAATCCCACGGGTCCACCGTCGAATTTCTCGATGATCGTCATCAGAAACTTACGGTCCATCTCGTCGAGGCCGTAGGTGTCGACCTCCATACGGTTCAGAGCGTCGCCTGCCACTTCAGCAGTAATTCGACCGTCATGATCGACTTCGGCATAGTCACGAACGCGTCTGAGAAGCCTGTTGGCGATGCGCGGAGTTCCCCGGGAGCGCCGGGCAATTTCCTGCGAGCCGGTTTTGTCGATCTCGACTTTCAGTATGCCGGCGGAGCGTTCGACGATCTGCTGCAGCTCATCGAATCCGTAAAAATTCAGGTGGAAGATTATCCCGAACCGTCCACGAAGTGGGGCGGTAATAAGACCTGGTCTCGTGGTGGCTCCAATAAGAGTGAACTTTGGTAAGTCGAGTTTTATGGAGCGAGCAGCTGTGCCCTGACCGATCATCAAGTCGAGACTGTAATCCTCCATCGCCGGGTACAGGATCTCTTCGATCGCCGGATTCAGTCGATGTATCTCGTCTATGAACAGAACATCGCCTTCTTCGAGGTTGGTAAGGATCGCGGCGAGGTCGCCGGCTTTTTCAATAATCGGTCCGGCGGTTGATTTGAGTGTCGAACCCATCTCGTTTGCGACGATCGTCGAGAGCGTCGTCTTACCGACACCGGGGGGGCCGGTCAGTAGTATGTGATCTAGCGCTTCACGCCGGCGGAGAGCCGCGGTCATAAAGACGCGCAGATTGTCCTTGATCTTTTTCTGGCCAATGTAATCGGCGAGCACGGCCGGGCGAAGCGTCGCCTCGAGCCGCGACTCTTCGGGGCTTAGCTCTTCGTCTCTAATGCTAACGGTTCCTGTCTCCGGCATCTTTTCCTTCTCTGAGTCCTCCGCGAGCTCTGCGTGAAACTCTTTTTCCTCACGCAGAGCTCGCAGAGGTCGCAGAGAAATCCTAAAACAACAGACCTTTATTATAAAGTGCCATCACGTCCATCGAAAACGCGACCGTGCAATGGAGCAGCAGTCCCATCCAAATATTACCGTTTCGATAGCTGAGCCAGCCTAGAAATATGCCGGCGACGATGGCGGCGATCGTCTCTGCCGGCGGCTTGCCAAAATGTATCATGCAATACGGTACCGTCATCGCGAAGATCGAATAGAGCCCGAGAGCCGGCTTCAGGCTGTGCACTAGAAATCCGCGAAAGAAGAACTCGAGACCGAAGAACTGTACAAAGTAGATCAGCTCCCAGATAAGAAGCGTGGTGCCAATGTACGGCTCGCCGTTGTAAATTTTCAAGAACGGGTACTTCGCGGCGAAGCTCCCGGTGAGCGACATCAGGTAAACGAGCGGCAACATTAGCGCCATGGCCGTCCCGAACAGCTTGGCAAAGCCCGATTCAACGCGGAAGTTCAAACCGTAATCCGAAAGCCTTTGGCCGTAAAAATACTTGATGCAAAGGGCGGGAATCACGAAATAAAAAATCGTGACGACGCCGACCCACCAACCCAGTGCGGGGAGATTGTTGTCCGGCGAATGTGAAATGAACTCACCGAAACCCTCGAGGCTCGTTCCCGTCAGGATGGCCGCGACACTCTCCTGATTCTTTAAGTAAAAAATGCCGGTCAATCCGGCGGCCGTATAGACGAGTGCGAATATCGCTTTCCGGTCGAGCAGCGAGAAATCAGTAGTGATCCGGTTGATGAGGTCGGGCATTAGTGAACGGTGAAACGGCGAAACCTGTTAGAACGACGTAGGGCACCGCGTCGGAATGTGCAGTCACTATTCACAAATAACTATTTCGCCAACTTCTGAAGTGCGCCTCGCAAAAGCTTCTGCACGTTCATTTCGGATCCCTCGCCCGCCGCCTCCTGGAGAGCTTTCTCAGCCGAGTTTCGTTGATAACCGAGATTTACAAGAGCCGACAAAGCGTCATCAAAGATGGACTCAGCACTGCCGTTCGATCCGGCGGTCGCCGATGCGCCAGCCGCCGCACTTGCCGAGAGCTCACCGATCTTGTCGCGAAGCTCGATCACCATTCGCTCGGCAGTTTTCTTGCCGACGCCCGGGATCGAAGTTAGACGCACCAGGTTATTTGTTCTGATCGCCGTGACGATCTCGTCGGCACTCATGCCCGAAAGCATTGTGATACCAGATTTTGCTCCAATACCCTGCACCGATATCAACTTTAAATATAGTTCGCGTTCACGTGCGGTCTTAAATCCAAAAAGCTGCAAAGCATCTTCGCGGACGTGTGTAAAGATCCGCAGGCTTATGTCGGAGCCGATGTCACCGAGCTCATAAAAGGTCGAGAGAGGTATCGTCACCTCGTAGCCGACGCCGCCGACGTCAACAATTACGGTATTCGCCTCTTTCTCGAGAATTTTTCCGGACAAGAAACCGATCATCGTTTCACACGTGAAACGAGTATAGGGAGACTTCGGGCAAAAGGCAAAAAGCACGGGTCGGGTCTCGCGGGATTAAACTTGCCTTGAAAAGGAATCACTCCTGAGGGAGTATTAGGTAGAAAAATTGTTTGCCGGAAAACTTTTCGGGCGACGGCAAAAGAGTTAAGATGAAATTGCGGAGACGAGTGAAACCAAAGTTGGAAAGTCGCCGTACTTGATATAGGAAGTTTTCAAGAGGTGAAGTATATGTGTTACACCGGACTCATTAAGCGGATAATTCCTTTTGCATTGACGTTTGCACTTGGATTGTTTGTCGCGAGCTTTTTTGTTTCGATCGCGTTTCCCAACCCGAGTTGGCGAAGCGGGCGACGATTCAACAGGTTTCACGAGATTCAGCGGCTCCGTGTGGAGAATGATGAGCTTCGTGAAAAGCTCCGTCAGGCGAGGATGAACAACGAAGAACTGCAAAGGAATTTTGACGATTCGGATCTCGTAATTCCGGAGGCTGTTCCGCCGGCGGATTTCGGAGATCACCATCCGCCGCCACCGCCGCGGAAACCGAAAGAACCGCGTACGAACATCGCTCAATAACAGGACCGAAATCTAAAGGCCATAGATTAATACACGGCGTGATGTGTGTTAATCTGTGGTTTCTTCGTTTATGGACGAATCCACAGCCCGAAAACTTATCTGCGAGATCGGTGAGCTGCTTTACGAAAGGAGCTATGTAGTTTCGTCGGACGGCAATGTCTCGATCCGCCTCGACGAGAACACCGTTCTTGCAACTCCGACAATGACCTGCAAGGGCCGGATGACCGAGGATTGCCTCGCGTTGACGGACATGGAAGGGAAGCCACTGGGCGACAAACGAGCTTCGTCGGAGCTCGCTATGCATCTGCTGATCTATCGCGAACGGCCTGACATCAAAGCTGTTTGTCATGCCCACCCTCCACATGGGACCGCATTCGCCGTTGCCGGGCTGGCGATCGACAAACCCATCCTTTCTGAAGTGATTCTCACTCTGGGCTGTGTTCCACTTACGGATTACGGCACGCCTTCGACCGACGAATTGACCGAGGCAATGGAGCCTTTCGTAAAACATCACAACGCCCTGCTCATGGCGAATCACGGAGCCGTTGCGTACGGCGCCGATCTTTGGCAGGCATTCGACAGGCTCGAGACGCTTGAGCACACAGCAAAGATCGCGATTCTCGCGAAAACGCTTGGCGGCGCGGTCGATCTTCCAAAGGACGCCATCGAAAAGCTCATCAACATTCGCGAGAAAGCCGGCTATCTGACCGAGGCGGCGCGGTGTCAGGCGTGCGGCTATCTGCACGAAACCGAGGTGAGTTGCTCGCTCGATAAATCTGCGGCCGGCGGGCTGAACGGGGGCAAGGTTTCATTTACACGCGAAGAATTGATAGACCTTTTGAGCCAGGCGGCAAAGTTGGGTTAAACTAGCAACACTTTCGAATCTCTAAAAGTTTCAGGAGCAAAATTAAATGCAGGAAGCATTAGGAATGGTCGAGTGCAAAGGGCTCGTTGCGATGATCGAAGCGGCTGACGCGATGGTAAAAGCGGCGAATGTTCAGCTTGTCGGCTATGAAAAGATCGGTGCCGGATTTGTCACGGCCATCGTCCGCGGCGACGTAGCCGCTGTGAAAGCGGCGACCGACGCCGGAGCTGCGGCGGCACGACGGGTCGGCGAGCTCGTCAGCGTCCATGTAATTCCGCGTCCGCATTCGGCGGTCGATGAAACTTTGCCCGTAGTAATGAAGTAGTGAATCGTGAATCGTAAATCGTGAATGGTTCTTTCTTCACGATTCACGATTCACTATTTACGATTCACGAAAAAATGATAATTGGACGCATCTTAGGTACGGTCGTCTCGTCGCAAAAGGACGAACGCCTGCTCGGCAAGAAACTCCTCATCGTGAAGCCGATTAACCTCGACGGGTCGGACCAGAGCGGCTATGTCGTCGCGGTCGACACCGTGGGTGCGGGGTTTCATGAACAAGTCATCGTTGTTGGCGGATCCAGCGCACGCATGGCAAACGGCAATAAGGATTGCCCGGTAGATTCGGCGATCATCGGTGTCATCGACACCATTGATATCACAAAATAGAGGTACCAGTATGAGAAGCAAACTGCAGTTGATGTTTATTTTCATGTGCCTTTGCGCGCTTGGCGCTCGCGGGCAGGGAATCGGCGACCGTAATCGGGCGGGCGACAGCGAAGGCAGGTATACGATACAGGGCCGGGTGCTATTGCCGGATGGACGGCCCGCACAAAATGTGAAGGTCAATATTGAGAACCCTGATCAACCTTCGCAGTCTTACTACACAAACCTGGACGGCATTTTTCAAACTGGCAGCGTAAGGGCTGGGAACTTTACGATAACGGCGACCGCGCCGGGCTTGCCGGCTGAAAGAGAATACTTGTCTATAGATCGCTCTGCGTCCGGCGGCCGGACCTTTAACATCACGATTTTTTTTCGAGAAGAGGGTCAGAGAAAAGGGGACTTCTATTCCAATAACCCGCTTTTCAAAGACGTTCCAAAACCGGCGCTCGATAAGTTCAAAAAGGGCGTTGAAAAGATGGAAAAGAACGACGCTAAGGGCGCCTTATTGCTGTTCGATGAAGCTATCGCGGCATATCCGGACTTCGCTGTTGCGTATCATCAAAAGGGGACGGCTTATTTGAAAGAGAATGACCTCGATAAGGCGCTTGAAGCTTTTGTAAAAGCGGTTTCGCTCAAGCCGGACTATATTGAAGCGAAGTATTCGTTTGGCTATACACAGTACTTGAAAAAGAATTACGTGGTCGCGGCGGCCGTTTTCGAAGACGTTCTCAAGCAGGAGCCGGACATGCCGGAGGCGAGCATGTACCTCGGCATTTCGCTGTACAATCTCAAGGATGTTGACGCGGCCGAGGCGGGCCTCAAGAAAGCCGTTTCCGCAAAGGGCGGTGAAAAACTTGCACTTGCTCATCTCTATCTCGGACAGATTTACGCCCAGAAAAAGAAGAACGCCGCAGCGGTCACAGAGCTTGAAAAGTATCTTGAGCTTCTGCCCAAAGCTCCTAACGCCGACCGCATAAAGTCGGCGATCGCAGACTTGAAAAAGCAAACCTAATGCAAATCGCCCGCGTCATCGGGACCGTCGTTTCGACCGCAAAGAACATATCGCTCGAGGGGCGAAAGTTTCTCATCGTTCAGACGCTTGATGGGGACTTGAAGGAAAAAGGGAAGCCGATGGTCGCTCTCGATGCGGTCGGGGCCGGCGTGGGGGAACTTGTTTTTTGGTGTCGCGGAAAGGAAGCGTCATTTCCGTTCAAGCGCGACGAGACCCCGACCGACTGTACGATCGTCGGAATCATCGATTCGGACGGACACGTCTTTAACGGGCAAGGAAGAACGGTGATTGGTGAATGAAGACCCTGGTTACTGCTTTCTTTCATTCATCATTCATCGTTCACAGTTCATAATTAGAAAGAGATGCTAATTGCCCGGGTCATCGGAAACGTCGTCGCCTCACAGAAAAATCAGCGGTACGAAGGTACGCGGATAATGCTGTGCCGGCAGATCACGCCGGAGGGCGATGATATGGATTACACATGCCTCGCACTCGACTCAGTGAATGCAGGTGAAGGTGACATAGTTCTTATCGCTCAGGAAGGCTGGTCTGCGTCGACGGCGGCGACGGGTCGGCCGGGTGCCGCAATCGATTCGGCGATCGTCGGCGTTGTCGATTATATTGATTTGAATCAACGCGAACGGAATTCTTCAGTGGATAGTGGGTAGTTGGAAGTGGATACTCCTTTACTAACCACATCGATTTCAAAGACCTCACACGAAAATGAGTAAGAACGAATCTGTCGCCGAAAAGATCGCTCGACTTCTCGAGTCGGAGCCGCAAACGAATGATGTGGCCTTACTCTTCGCAAGCATCGAGAAAATCAACCATCGCCTTGAGAAACTGGAGTTTTCATTAAATCCGCAATCCGCAATTCGAAATCCGCAGACCCCACACGCAAGCCTCGAGAAGTTTTCCGTCGCCGAAGCTGTGGCCGACGAAATATTCACGGGCCTTCAAAAAGAAAAGGCCTGCACGTTCGAGCCGAACGGCAAGCCTTGCGATCATTGCGCGATGTGTAGCTCACGCGGATTCTAAATTATTTGTTCGCCGGCGCGGGAGCCGTCTGATTGTTGTTGCGGCGCATCGCGTTCGGATCGCCCAAGTCCGGCGCTTTCGAAGCTCCTTCGTCCGCCTTGAAGAACGGTTCTTCCTTAAATCCAAATAAGCTCGCTGTTAAAACGGTCGGAAACTGATTCCGCGTGGTGTTGTAGTCGGTCACGGCGACGGTGTAGTCGTTACGCGCGACGTTGATCCGGTTTTCGGTACCGGCCAGCTCCGTCTGCACGTTCATGAATGCATCGACTGATCTCAATTGCGGATAACTTTCCTGCAAGCTCAAGAGTCTACCGATTGTGCCGCCAAAACTGTTGTTCGCGTCGATGATGGCCTGCTTTTGCTCGGTGCTCTTGTCACCGTCGGTCCCCGCGGGTGTAGCCTGTTGGGCATTCAACAGACGCGATCTCGCGTCGGCGATCTGACCAAAGACTTCCTGTTCCTGCACGCCCGCCATCTGCGCCGCCTTAACAAGGTTCGGGACAAGATCGGCGCGGCGCTGCATCGCACTCTCGACCTTCGACCATTCGCCCTTCACTCCCTGCTGCTTGGCGGTCAGTTCGTTGTAGCTGCATCCGCTTAGGCCGAACGCCGCAAACATCGCGATACTTAATAAAATTGCATGTTTCATTTGTTTCTCCCTTTTGTAGAACGGACGGTCAGTCCGTCGATCTTCCCGTCGGAAATGTACGAGGAGCTAAACAGCCCGCCCCACCTTATCAACCGCGTCTATGACGCGCTCGATCTGTTCCATATAGTTCGCGAACAAACGGTTCGCCCCAACTTCGTCCAACTTCTCCCCAAAATTCTTTTCACGAAGATTAAATATCTTTTCAAAGGGAATGCCGTCAAGAGCGTGGTGCTGAACGACGAGTGCGACGGCCTCACGTTTTTTCACTGGTGGATCTATGCCAGACAGTAGCAGAACTGCGCGAAATAGGGCCGCAAAACTAGAGAGGCTTTCCGCCATGAGGTTTTTCAATCCCTCGACAGATTCCGACGCCGGAATGTATTGCCGCCGCAAAAGTATAAGTTTGCTTCGCAGTTCGTACTCGACCTGATGGCGAAGGAAAGCGTCCGAGATCTTTAGGTTCGCGAGCACGTCCTTGCCATACAAGACCTTTCGCGCGGCTTCCATCTGGTGAAATTCGATCGGAAAGACATCGGCCGCGTTCTGCAATTCCGAGACTGTGAAGTACACCGGAACCGGATGCCCCAGCTTGTACCACTCCCGAATCGAGGCGTGCGCATTTCTGAGGTCCTTCGGCGCGATCTTATGCAGCGCGATCAGAATGTTGTAGTCCGAGCTTTGCGGCACAAAATCTCCGGTCGTGGCCGAGCCGTATAGGATGACAGACGCGAGGTTCCTGCCATGCGTCGCTTTTAGATCGTCAATGAAGGCTGCAAATTGATGTTGCATCTGTTTGTTCGTTGATTACTACCAACCGCCTCCGGCACCGCCGCCACCGGCATCGCCGCCGCCGCCAAATCCTCCCCAGTCGCTTCCGCCGCCACCGCCCCAATCACTGCTCCCGCTGCTGCTTCCCCAATCGGATGACGAACTCGTCGCGTTGCTTATGACCGAGCCGATGATCCACGGCAACGCACTACCGCCACCGCCGAATCCACCTCCCCAACCGCCGCGGCCTCCGCCCGATCTTCCGCCCCGATTCGCAAAAATTACTAGCAGTATGATCCCGATCACAACGAGACAGAAAAGCGAAGAGAACGGATCATCCGATTCCGAGGTGCCGGAGTCGACGGGCGTCGGCGAAGCTGCGGTGCCGCTACTTCGCTGATCTATTGTTCGAATGTAAGCGTCAAGCGTGTCGGAAATCCCTTTCGCGTAATTGCCTTTCTTGAATTCCGGGACGAGATATTGTCTTTGCAAACTTCCAACCAGAGCGTCCGGCAGTTCATCCTCAAGATCTGCACTTACTTGAGTAAAATATTTCCGATCGTCAACGGCGACCAGCAATAGTGCTCCCGGATTGTCGCCCTCTTTCGCCCCGATTCCCCAACCGCGATACACAGCCAGTGAGTAATCGAAGATCGGACGCTCGCCGGTTGTCCGGATCACCGCTACCGCGAGTTCGACGCCGGAGGAACGCTGATAGTCGATCAGCCGCTCATTCAAAGCAGCTTTAGTCGCCTCATCGAGGACGCCCGCATAGTCATTGACGGGTGCGGTCGGCGCCGGCAGTGGCGATACGTTTTGGTTCCAGGTACCAGTATTTTGGGCGAACGCTCCGATCGCAGCCAGATATACGGTCAGGCCAAATACAACGCTTCCAAGATTTCGCAATGCACGACTTCTAAACATTCGTTTGACGAAATTGTGTCAAATCCTCAAAAAATACGAAAGCTCGGAAAAATTGTTCCGGAATCAGGCGCGTTTTACTTCGACTATCTTGGCGCGAAATATTCGCATAGCCTTTTTTGCCAGCGGGTGATTTGCGGCGTAGGTCATCAGCTCCTCTTCGGTAGCATTTTCGCGTAGGCTGTCCGGCTCAGCATCGTCTTCCGCGGCACTAAAATCGGGCGGTACAAACATCGGACTCAAAGCCGGCGCCGCAGCCGTGGCAGTCGAACCGACCGAAGACGTCCGCACGCCGGATTCGGTGGTAGCTTTTCCTAAAATGTATTCGACGAGTGTCTCGGCGCCAGCGATCGGCAAGAGGTCGTCGCCGCTGCGTTCGAGTTTGCCATCGTAGGCGGCATCGAGCCACGTATCCGCGACATGCTCCAGCGCTTCGGCGTCGATCGGTGCCAGCTTGACTGGCAGGGAATCGAGAAAACCCAGGTCGATGACGGGAGTTGCCGCATTCTGACGCTCCGGCTCCTTAGAAGGCACAACATTCTCGACGATTGTTTCTGCTTCAAGTTCGGGCAGGACGGTTGATGGTGCGTCTGCAGGCTCGTCAGACTCAGGAATTAGAGTTTTTTTTTCCGCGGTTGCCGCAAAAGAATTTTCTCGTGGTGTGGACGAAATGCCGCCGTCGGCGATCGTCTGCTCGAGTTGCGCAAGTCGTTCAAGAAGCTGCTCGATGGGCACGACGCGCCTCATCTCGGTCAGTTTTACCAAACCGGTTTCGAGAACATACCTTGGTTGGACGGCCTCTTTAAGTTTCGATTCCGTCTCGCACAACGAATTAAAAAACCGAACGAAATCCGATTCGGTAAAACGATTCGCGTAGTCGCCTAATTCATCGGAGCTCAAGGCCGAAGTTTCGACGAGGCTGGTATCGCCGCCGGACACCTTAAAGACCATCAGATCGCGGAAAATCGCAAGCAGGTCGCGGCAAAAGTTGCGAGCGTCCTGGCCACGGGAAACGAGCTCGGCGACAACGTCCAACACAAGCTTGGGCGACGGATCCGAGATCGCTTTTAAAACTCTCACCAACATCTCAGTACTCGCTATGCCGAGTGCGTTCGAAACATCAACAATCGCGATCTTCTCACCGGAAAAGCTGATCACCTGGTCGAAGTTGGACTGTGCGTCCCGCATCGAACCCATACCCGAACGTGCAATCTCGCGGAGGGCCGCTTCATCGACATTTATCTTTTCCGCCGCGGCGATCGTCTTCAGGCGGTCAAGTATCTTTTGCAGGGAAATAGTTCGAAAATCAAATTCCTGGCAGCGGGACCGTATTGTTTCCGGGACTTTGTGCAGTTCGGTCGTCGCCATCACAAAGACGACATTCTCAGGAGGTTCTTCCAGCGTTTTTAGCAATGCATTGAATGCGGGCTTCGACAGCTGATGTACCTCGTCGATGATGAAAACCTTGTAGCGATCGCGGACCGGGTTGATATTGATGCTTTCGAGGATCGTTTCGCGGACGTCGTCGATACCCGTATGCGACGCGGCATCGATCTCGAGGACGTCCATCGAACGGCTCTCAGATATCTCGAGGCAGGAGGCGCAAACGGTCGGATCATCTTGTCGGCACGGATCAAGATTCGGCTTGTCGGTCTTGTGACAGTTCAGGGCTTTCGCAAGAAGCCTCGCAGTCGTTGTCTTTCCCACGCCGCGAGCACCGGAAAAAAGGTACGCGTGGTAAAGCCGATCGTGAGCCAACGCATTACGCAGGGTCTGCGTTATGTGCTCTTGGCCGGTGACTTCTTCAAAAGTCTGCGGTCTCCATTTTCTCGCGATTACCTGGTAGGACATCTGTGAGTGAATTGTAAATCGTAAGGTAGTGAATCGTAAATCGCGAATAGTAAATCGTAGCCGCCCCGGGAAGGACTCACGATTTACCACCCACGCTTTACGGGAATTGGCGGCTTCAGGCTTAACCGCAACACAGGCTGAAATTGCTACCGTTGCTCGATTCCTCGCCTAGCGGAGTTCACAACTCAAACCTTGTGCGGAGCCTGAAGCCATAAAAAACTAGATGGCAGTAAGCAGACGGCAGTTGGCAGGATTCTTCACTGCCATCTGCATTCTGCCAACTGCCGACCGATTCTGGCGGAAAGGGTGGGATTCGAACCCACGGAACCCTTTTGAGGCTCACAGCATTT